>JBFFZT010000102.1:0-6444 GCA_041568535.1 Burkholderiales bacterium
GATGAAGCGTCCGGCGAGCGCCGAGAAGGTGCTCGAGCGACTGTCGCGCTGGCGCGACATCTGTCCGGAGCTGACGGTGAGGAGTACCTTCATCGTCGGCTTCCCGGGCGAGACGGAAGGCGAGTTCGAGGCGCTGCTGCAGTTCCTCGAAGCGGCGCAGCTCGACCGCGTCGGCTGCTTCGCGTACTCGCCGGTCGACGGCGCGGCGGCGAACGCGCTGCCCGACCCGGTGGCGCAAGAGGTGAAGGAGGCACGGCGCGAGCGCTTCATGCGGGTGCAGGAGGCGATCAGCGAACGTAAGCTCCGATCGAAGGTCGGAAGGAACATGCAGGTGCTCGTCGATGCCCCGCGCGTCGGGCGCTCGGCCGCAGATGCGCCCGAAATCGACGGCACGGTACGCTTTCGCGGCGGGAAAGCGGGAGAATTCAGGAAAGTCACGATCGAGCGCGCGAGCGCGCACGACCTACACGGGAGACTGACATGAGCACACGCGAAGTAGTGGTATTGGGCGGCGCACGCACGGCGATCGGCGATTACGGCGGCTCGCTGAAGGACTTCGCGCCGACGAAACTGGGCGCCATCGCCATCAAGGAAGCCCTCGCCCGCGCCAAGGTCGACCCGGCGAGCGTCGGCCACGTGGTGATGGGCAGCGTGATTCACGGCGAGGCACGTGACATGTATCTGTCGCGCGTGGCCGCGATCGAGGCGGGGCTGCCGGTCGGCACGCCGTGCCTCACGGTGAACCGCCTGTGCGGCAGCGGGCTGCAGGCGATCGTGTCGGCGGCGCAGCACATCCTTCTCGGCGACACCGACACGGTGGTGGGCGGCGGCGCCGAGAGCATGAGCCGGGCCGCCTACTTCCTGCCCACCGGCCGCTGGGGGCAGAGGATGGGCGATTCGTCCATCGTCGACGCCATGACCGGCGCGCTGCACGATCCGTTCGGGCACGGCCACATGGGCGTCACCGCCGAGAACATCGCCGCCAAGTACGGCTTCACGCGCGAGCAGCAGGACGCCTTCGCGGTCGAGTCGCACAAGCGCGCGGCGAACGCGCTGGACAAGGGCCTGTTCAAGGAGCAGATCGTCCCCATCGAGGTGAAATCGAAGAAGGGCGTCGAGCAGGTGACGCGCGACGAGCACGTGCGCCCGGGCGCGAAGATGGAAGACCTGGCGAAGCTGAAGGCCGTGTTCAAGAAGGACGGCACCGTCACCGCGGGCAACGCCTCCGGCATCAACGACGCGGGCGCGGCCATCGTCATGATGGAAGCGGGCGCCGCGGCGAAGAAGGGCCTCAAGGCGCGCGCGCGGCTGGTGGCGTACGCGCACGCCGGCGTCGAGCCGCAGGTCATGGGCTTGGGGCCGATCCCGGCGGTGAAGCGCGTATTCGAGAAATCGGGCCTCAAGCCCGCCGACATCGACGTGGTCGAATCGAACGAGGCCTTCGCCGCGCAGGCCATGGCGGTCACCAAGGACCTCGGCCTCGACCCGGCGAAAGTGAACCCGAACGGCGGCGCGGTCGCGCTCGGCCATCCGATCGGCGCCACCGGCGCGATCCTCACCGTGAAGGCGCTGTACGAGCTGGAAAGAACGCAGAAGCGCTACGCGCTCGTCACCATGTGCATCGGCGGCGGGCAGGGGATCGCGGCGATCTTCGAGCGCGTTTGAAGGGTGACAGTCACCATTTTTCATTTTTCTCATTGGCGTGCGCTGCGGGGGCTGCGCGCGATCGAGGCCGGTGCCTTGATTTGATTTTCCATGGTCTCGTGTTTTCTGGCCCGGTGAATCTTCGGGCCAGAAAACACGAGATGTATTTGAAAGGCGAAACCCCCGCGTTATGCCTGCACATCGCCGTCCCAAAATCGCCCTCGCCCTCGGCGCCGGCGGCGCGCGCGGCTGGGCGCACATCGGCGCGATCCGCGCGCTGATCGCGCAGGGCATCAAGCCCGACATCGTCTGCGGCACGTCCATGGGGTCGCTGGTGGGCGCGGCCTACGCCGCGGGCGAGCTGGAACGCCTGGAGGAGTGGGCGCTGTCGCTCGGCTGGCGCGACGTGTTCGGGCTGATGGACTTCACGCTGCGCGGCGGGCTGATCCGCGGCAAGAAGCTGTTTGAGTTCATGCGCGCGCGCTTCGGGCTGCAGGACATCGGCGACCTGCCGATGCCCTACGGCGCGGTGGCCACCGAGCTCGCCTCGGGGCGCGAGGTGTGGCTGCGCCAGGGGCAGGTGCTCGACGCGGTGCGCGCCTCGATCGCCATTCCCGGCGTGTTCGCGCCGGTGCTGCGCGACGGCGAGCTGCTGGTCGACGGCGCGCTCGTCAACCCGGTGCCGGTGTCGATGTGCCGCGTGCTCGGCGCCGACGTCGTCATCGCCATCGACCTGGGCTGGTCCAAGGTCGGCTACTACCGCGAGCGCGCGCGCGACGATGGACCGGCCGCGGAGTCCGGCAGGGCCGCCTGGTGGAGCCGCTTCATGCCCGCGCGCGCCGAGGAGGCGGTGGCCGAGAATCCGGACATGCCCTCCGCGCTCGGGGTGTTCTTCGCCAGCTTCGACGTGATGCAGGTGCGCGTGGGCCGCAGCCGGCTCGCGGGCGAGCCCGCCGACGCGCTGATCACGCCGATCCTGCCCGACTTCGCGATGATGGACTTCCACCGCGCGCGCGAGGCCATCGACGAGGGCCGCGCCGCGGCCGAGCGCGCGCGCCCGGTGCTCGAGCACCTGATCGGCGCCTGAATGCAGCAGCGCGAAGAAGACGCGTTCGTCTGGCCGAAGGTGAAGCCGCTCGCGCCCGGCGCGCTGCGCCGCTGGTTCGCCGCGGGCTGGGCGGACCTCGCGGCGGCGCCGGGGCCGAGCCTCGCCTACGGCGCCGCGCTCGCGCTGATGGGCTTCCTGCTCACGCAGTACTTCGGCGGCGCCGTCGGCATCGCGCTCACCACCGGGTTCCTGCTGGTGGGGCCGTTCCTCGCCATCGGCCTGTACGAGCTGAGCCGGCGCCGCGAGCGCGGCGAGGCGGCGCGGCTCGCGCCCTCGCTGGTGGCCTGGAAGGCGAACTTTCCGGCGATCGGCTTCTACGCGCTGGCGCTGACGCTGCTGCTCGCCGTATGGATCCGCGTTTCGGTGGTGGTGGTGGCGCTGGCGTTTCCCGAGGGGCGCGTCGACTGGGCCGCGCCCGACACCTGGGTGTTCGCCGCCGCCTACACGGCCGCGGGCGGCGTGCTCGCGCTGTTCGTATTCGCCACGTCGTCGCTGTCGCTGCCGCTGCTGCTCGATCGGCGCGACATGGACACGATCAGCGCGGCGATCGTGAGCTTCAACGCGCTGCGCGGGAACTTCACCCCCATGCTGGCGTGGGCGGCCTGCATCGTGCTGCTCACCGCGGCGGGCTTCGCCACCTACTTCGCGGGGCTGGTCGTGATTCTGCCCCTCGTCGGGCACATGACCTGGCACGCGTACCGCGAGTCGATCGATCCGGGCGGCTGAGCGCGCGCGGCACGGCCTGCCGCTAGACTTGCGCGATGGAGATCCCGCTGCCGGTGGCGCTGGCGGTGCTCGGCGCCGCGCTGCTGCACGCCGGGTGGAACGCGTTCCTCAAGTCGGGGCAGGACAAGCAGCTCGACGCCATCGGCATCGCCGCGGGCAGCGGCGCGGTGGCGCTGGCCGCGGCCCCGTTCATGGGCGTGCCCGCGCCCGCGTCGTGGCCCTGGATCGCGGCCTCCGCCGTGGTGCACATCGCCTACTTCTGGCTGCTCGCGGGCGCCTACCGCTGGGGCGACCTGTCGTTCTCCTATCCGATCATGCGCGGCGGCGGGCCGCTCATGGTCACCGTCGCAGGCGTCGTCGTGTTCGGCGAGGTGCTGCCGCTCGCCGAGACGCTGGGCGTGCTTCTGATCAGCGCCGGAATCCTCGCCTTCGCCACGCATACGGCGCACGACGCCGCGGCGCAGCGCAAGTCGCTGTACTTCGCGCTGGGCAACGCCTGCGTCATCGCCGCCTACACGCTGATCGACGCCAAGGGCGCGCGCGTCTCGGGGGCGCCGGTGGCCTACGCCCTGTGGTTCTTCGTCGTCAACGGCGCCATCATGCTCGCGCTGGGCTGCCTGCTGCGCGGCGCGGCCGCGCCGCGCCACCTCCTGCGCCGCTGGCGCTTGACGTTCGTCGGCGGCGCGGGCGCGGTGCTCGCGTACGCCACCGCGCTCTGGGCGATGACGCTCGCGCCGGTCGCGCTGGTGGCGGTGCTGCGCGAGACCTCGGTGGTGTTCGCCGCGGCGCTCGGCGCGCTGTTCCTCAAGGAACCCTTCACCGCGCGGCGCGTGGGCGCGACGCTGGTGGTGCTCGCCGGGCTCGTGGCGCTGCGGCTCTAGCCCGCCTCCAGCACGTCGTTCACCACGCGCACCTTGTCGCCGGCGCGCCAGGTCGGCGCCTGCTCCTGCGACAGCGTGCGCAGCGTGCCGTCCTCCATGCGCACGGTGATGTCGTAGCGCTTGGTGGTGCGCGCGTGCTTCTCGATCTGGTGGCCGACGACCGCGCCGCCCACCGCGCCGATCACGCGCGCGACCTTCTTCTTGCTGCCGGAGCCGACCTGGTTGCCGACCACCGCACCGGCCACGCCGCCGGCGACGGCACCTGCGCCGGTGGCCTCACCCTTCACTTCGACTTCCTGCACCGCCTCGACCACGCCGCACACCGCGCACTTGAGCACGGCGACGGGCGCGGGCGCGGGTCGCGCCGCCTGCACCGGCTTGGGCGCCGTCGCGACCTTCGGCTGCGCGGGCTTGTTGTCGGCCCGCTTCGGGGTGGCGGGCTTCGCCTCCTCGGCCTTGGGTGTGACCGCCACGGCGTCGGTTTCGGTCTTGCCGCTGGTACCCGGCAGAACACCGGTGAATGCCGCTACGCCGACGCCGGCGAGCACGATGACCGCGACCGACGCGGTCGCGACCAGCGGATGAATTCCGGATTTCGCTTCTGTTGCCATGCTTACCTCCGTACAAACGTGACCCCCTACTAACGCGCAGGATACACCCGGCGTTTACACCTCAGGTCGCATGTGCGGGAACAAAATCACGTCCCGGATCGAGGGACTGTCGGTGAGGAGCATGACGAGCCGGTCGACGCCGAGGCCCGCGCCCGCCGTCGGCGGCAAGCCCACTTCGAGCGCGCGGATATAGTCGGCGTCGTAGTACATCGCTTCATGGTCGCCCGCGTCCTTGCGTGCCGCCTGCTCGCGAAAGCGCTCGGCCTGATCCTCGGGGTCGTTCAGCTCGGAAAAGCCGTTGGCGATCTCTTTGGCGTCGACGAACAGCTCGAAGCGGTCGGTGAGCCCGGGGTCGGCGTCCTTGCGGCGCGCGAGCGGCGAGACCTCCGCCGGGAAGTCGAGCACGAAGGTCGGCGCCACCAGGTGCTTCTCGGCCACCTGCTCGAAGAGCATGAGCTGCAGCGCGCCCCAGCCCTGGTCGGGTTTGGTCTCGACGCCGAGCGCCGCGAGCTTCTTGGCGAGGAACGCGCGGTCGCGCAAATCCCCCTCGATGCCCTGGCGGCGGATCGCCTCCGGGATCGGCAGGCGCGCGAAGGGCGCGCCGAAGTCGATCTCGCGCCCCTGGTAGCTGACGCGCGCGTTGCCGCCGACGGCGTGGGCGGCGTTACGCACCAGCGCCTCGGTGAGGCGCACCATGTACTCGACGTCCTGGTACGCGCAGTACCACTCGAGCATGGTGAATTCGGGGTTGTGGCGCGTGGAGATGCCTTCGTTGCGGAAATTGCGGTTGATCTCGAACACGCGTTCGATGCCGCCCACCACCAGGCGCTTCAGGTACAGCTCGGGCGCGATCCTGAGGAACAGCTCCATGTCGAGCGCGTTGTGGTGGGTGCGAAACGGCCGCGCCACCGCGCCGCCGGGGATCGGCTGCATCATCGGCGTCTCGACTTCGAGGTAGTGCTCGGCGATCAGCGTGTCGCGCAGCGCCTGCACGATCTTGGAGCGCGCGGCGAACACGTTGCGCGACTCGGGGTTGACGATCAGGTCGACGTAGCGCTGGCGGTAGCGCAGCTCCTGGTCGGCGAGGCCGTGGAACTTCTCCGGCAGGGGCCGCAGCGCCTTCACCAGCAGCCGCAGTGTCTTCGCGTTGACCGTGAGCTCGCCCTTGTTGGTCTTGAAGAGCGTGCCCTCCACGCCGACGATGTCGCCCAGGTCCCAGTGCTTGAACGCCTCGTGCTGCGCTTCGCCGGCAACGTCGTTGGCCACGTACACCTGGATGCGGCCGCTGCCGTCCTGCAGCGTGGCGAAGCTCGCCTTGCCCATCACGCGCTTGAGCATCATGCGGCCGGCGAGCGACACGGCCGCGCCCTGCTTCTCGAGCGCCGCCTTGTCCAGGCCGCCGTAGCGCGCCGCCAGCTCGCCGGCGTGGTGCGCCGGTCGGAAGTCGTTGGGAAAGGCCGCGCCCTTCGCGCGC
>JBFFZT010000103.1:0-6442 GCA_041568535.1 Burkholderiales bacterium
CCGGGCATGATCGAGTTCCGCGGCAACGCCAAGGCGATCGGCGTCGACGCGTCGCGCGGCACGGTCAAGCTCGAGGTCGAGGACGTGAAGGGCGACGTACTGAACGTCGTGCCGCCCCAGCGCGCCGGCGACATCGCGCGCAAGGCGGGCCTGATCACCGCCAACGACCGCTGGTGCGGCGTCGACTGGCGCACGACCGAATCGACTGTCGCCAAGGGCGTGCACGTGCTCGGCGATGCGACGCTGTCCGCGCCCGGGATGCCGAAATCCGGCAGCATGGCCAACCAGCAGGCCAAGGTCTGCGCCGCTGCGGTGGTGGCGATGATCAACGGCCGTGAGCCCAGCCCGGATCCGAAGATCGTCAACATGTGCTACAGCTACGTTTCCGACGACGAAGTGATCCACGTCACTTCGGTGCACGAGCTGGACGAGGCCAAGAAGACCTTCGTGGCCGTGAAGGGCGCGGGCGGGCTGTCCGCGGCGCGCAATACGCTCGAGGCGAAGTACGCCTGGGCCTGGGCGCAGAACATCTGGTCGGATACCCTCGGCTAGGGTCGCCGGCGCAAAAGGAAGCCCCGCCACGGCGGGGCTTTTTTCTTGCTAATCCAGGCCGCCGAGGTACTCGGCGACGGCGCGGATCTCGTCCTCGGTCATCCTGGCCGCGATGGTTTGCATGACCGCGTTGTCGTTGGTGCGCTCGCGCGAGCCGAAACCGCGCAGCTGCGCGGCGAGGTACGACGGCACCTGCCCGGCAAGCCGCGGCAGATTGTCCGCGCCGAGCCCGCGCTCGCCATGGCAGCCGATGCACGCAGCGACCTCGGTGGCCGCGCCGCCATTCGCGTAGATGGTACTGCCCCGCGCGGCCAGCGCCGCATCCGCGGGCGCGTGCAGGGCGCTCTCCTGGCGGCTGAAGTACAGGCCGAGCGCGCGCATGTCCTCCGGCGTCAGCGCCGCGACCATCGGCTGCATGGTCTTGCTGGTCCGCGCGCCGCTCTTGAAGTTGGCAAGCTGCTTGGCGACGTACGCTGCATTCTGCGCTGCGAGCCGCGGGTAGAGCTCGCTCGCCGACTCGCCCTGCATGCCGTGGCACAGGAAGCAGCTGCCGGCGACGATCGACTTGGCGCGCGCCATCTGCGCCTCGTCCGCGGCCGCCGCGCTGGCGAGCAGGCACAAGGAAAACGCCAGCGCCCTCATCGCCCCGTGCTGCCGAAGCCGCCCGCGCCGCGCGCGCTGGCGGCGAAGTCCTCGACCACGGCCAGCTCGACCTGCACCACCGGCACCACCACCAGCTGCGCGATGCGCTCGAGCGGCTGGATGGTGAAGGCGGCCGCGCTGCGGTTCCAGACCGAAACCATCACTTCGCCCTGGTAATCGGAGTCGATCAGGCCGACCAGGTTGCCGAGCACGATGCCGTGCCTCGCCCCCAGGCCCGAGCGCGGCAGCACCACCGCCGCGAGCCCGGGATCGCCGAGATGGATGGCGAGCCCTGAGCGCACCAGGGTGCTGTCGCCCGGGCGAAGCTCGAGGGGCTCATCGATGCAGGCGCGCAGGTCGAGCCCAGCGGCGCCGGCGGTGGCGTACCGTGGAAGGTGCTCGCGGATCCTCGGGTCGAGGATCCGGACTTCAAGCCTTCGCACGCGCGCGCTTCTCTCCCGCCAGCATGCCGGCGACGTGCGCCACCAGCCGGCGCGCGAGCTCGAGCTTGGGCGCGCGCCCGAGCGCATGCTCGCCGCGCTCGTCGAACAGCGTGATCTCGCTGTCGTCGGCGCCGATCGCGCTCTGCGCAAGGTTCGCTGCGAGCAGCGGCACCGCCTTCTTCGCGCGCTTGGCGCGCGCGTGCTCGGCCAGCTTCTCGCTCTCGGCGGCAAAGCCGACGCAGAACGGCGCGTCCTTCAGGCCCGCGACCCAGGCGAGGATGTCCGGGTTCTCGGCGAGCTCCAGGCTTGGTCCCGCGCCGGCGCCCTTCTTGATCTTGTGCGCGGCGCGGTTCTTCACGCGATAGTCGGACACCGCCGCCACCGCGAAGAACACGTCGCAGCCGGGCGCTGCCTTCTTCACCGCGTCGAACATCTGCTCCGCGCTGCGCACCCGCACGCACTCGACACCCGCGGGCGCCGCGAGCGCCGTCGGGCCGCTCACCAGCGTCACGCGCGCGCCGGCTTCGCGCGCGGCGCGCGCCACCGCATAGCCCATCTTGCCCGAGCTCGCGTTGGTGATCACGCGCACCGGATCGATCGGCTCCTCGGTCGGCCCCGCGGTGACCACCACGCGCTTGCCGGCGAGCAGCTTCGGCTGGAAGAAGGCTTCGATCTCGGCCAGGATCTCTTCGGGCTCGAGCATGCGGCCCATGCCCACTTCGCCGCAGGCCTGGTCGCCGGCGGCGGGGCCCGCGAAATGCACGCCGTCGCCGCGCAGCGTATGCAGGTTCCGCTGCATCGCCGGGTTCTCCCACATCTCGACGTTCATCGCCGGCGCGGCGAGCAGCGGGCAACGGCGCGCAAGGCACAGGGTGGACAGCAGGTCGTCGGCGAGGCCGGCGGCCAGCTTGCCGAGGAAATCGGCGCTCGCCGGGGCCACCACGATCAGCTCGCGGTCGCGCGACAGCTCGATATGTCCCATGTTGTCGGGCACGCGCGGATCCCACAGATCGGTCCACGCCGTCTGCCCGGTAAGCGCCTGCAGCGTCACCGGGGTGACGAACCGCGTCGCGGCCTCGGTCATCGCCACGCGCACGTCCGCCCCCTCCTTGGCGAGCAGGCGTGCGAGCTGCGCGGCCTTGTAGGCAGCGACGCCGCCGGTGATGCCCAGCAACAGCCTTTTGCCCTTCAGAGTCATCGTGCTTGGGGCTGGCGCGTTATGGGAGGGAGCATTCTAGGGGAATTCGGGGGGCATCGCTTTTGGGCATTGCCGACTGGCCGCAGCAGGAACGGCCGCGCGAGCGGCTGCTGGCACTGGGCGCGGGCCGGCTCACGGACGCCGAGCTGCTCGCCGTCTGCCTGCGCTCGGGCATCCGCGGCAAGAGCGCCGTGGCGCTCGCCCGGGAGTTGATCGCCCGGTACCGCGGCGTTGGCGGGCTGCTCGGCGCCGAAGCCACCGAGCTGCGTCGCGTCAAAGGTCTGGGCGCCGCCAAGGCCGCGCAGCTGGCCGCGGTGCTCGAGCTCGCGCGGCGCGCGCTGCGCGAGGATCTGCGCGCCGGCAGCGCGCTCACCACCCCGGGCGCGGTGCGCGACTACCTGCGCCTCGCGCTGGGCGCGCGGGCCCACGAGGTGTTCGTCTGCATCCACCTCGACGCGCAGCACCGCGTCATCGGCATCGACGAGTTGTTCCGCGGCACCCTCACGCAGACCAGCGTCTATCCGCGCGAGGTGGTGAAATCCGCCCTGGCGGCGAACGCGGCGGCGGTGATCTTCGCCCACAACCACCCTTCGGGCGTGGCGCAGCCTTCGCAGGCCGACGAGCTGCTCACGCGCCAGCTGCGCGAGGCCCTCGCGCTGGTCGACATCCGGGTGCTCGACCACTTCATCATCGCCGGCAGCCAGGCCCTCTCCTTCGCCGAGCGCGGCCTGCTATAATCCGCGCCTTTCGCGAATTCCGGAGCCCACAATGTCCCGCGTCTGCCAAGTCACCGGCAAGAAGCCGATGAGAGGAAACCTGGTCTCGCACGCCAACAACAAGACCAAGCGCGTGTTCCAGCCCAACCTGCACTATCGCCGCTTCTGGGTGGAAAGCCAGAACCGCTGGGTGCGGCTGCGCGTGTCCACGGCCGGGCTGCGCAAGATCGACAAACTGGGCGTCGAGGCGGTGCTGGCGGAAATCCACGCCAAGGCCAAGGCGCTCGCCAAGCAGAAGGAGGCCCGCTGATGCGCGACAAGATCAAGCTCGAATCGACGGCCGGCACCGGCCACTTCTACACCACCACCAAGAACAAGCGCACCACGCCCGACAAGATGGAGATCAAGAAGTACGATCCCAAGGCGCGCAAGCACGTGCTCTACAAGGAAACGAAGCTGAAGTAGCGCGTTTTTCGCGGCACGAGGCACAAATGAAAAGGCCCGCTCACGCGGGCCTTTTTCATTGCGGTGCGCCGTTCAGGCGTAGCTGCGCAGGCGCCGCGAGAAGTCCATCAGCGGCACGATGCCGCTCGCCTCGGCGCGATGGCACCAGTCCTGCAGCTGACGCAGGAGCTGTTCCTTGGAGGCGTTCGAGCGCTCCCACAGGGCGATCAGCTCTTCGCGCATGCTCACCGCCACCTGCAGCGGCCTGGAGGGCTTGAGCGCTTCGGCCACGCGCGCGCGGTCGGCCTCGGCGCCGTAGCCGATGCGCACCAGCGCGCGCTTCAGCGGCTTGAGCACCTCGGCGTCGCGCGGCGACCAGTGCTGCAGCCGCTCCACCTCGTCGCTCCAGGTGCGCTTCACCGCCTTGGCGTAGCGCGCCAGGACGTCATAGCGATTCGTGATCACGGCTTGCAGCGTGTCGTAGTCGCACATGGTCTTCGCCGGCTCGAAGCGCGGCGTCGGCGCCACCTTCTTCACCGTGGCGAGGCCCAGCGCCTCGAGGATGCGGATGTACATCCAGCCGATGTCGAACTCGTACCACTTGGCCGACAGCTTCGCCGAGGTGGCGTAAGCGTGGTGGTTATTGTGCAGCTCTTCGCCGCCGATCAGGATGCCCCAAGGCACGATATTCTTGCTCGCGTCGGCGATGTCGAAGCTGCGATAGCCCCAGAAATGGCCGACGCCGTTGATCACGCCCGCGGCCCAGAACGGGATCCAGACGATCTGCGTGATCAGGATCAGGGCGCCGGGCACCAGGCCGAACAGCAGCAGGTTGATGGCACCCATGATGAAAAGACCGGCGATGGCGTGGCGCGCGTAAACGTTGCGCTCCATCCAGTCGTCCGGGGTGCCATGGCCGTAGCGCTCCATGGTTTCGGCGACGTAGGACTCTTTCACGTACAGGAACACCCCGCCCCAGAGCACGCGGTTGATGCCCAGGACCTGCGGGCTGTGGGGGTCTTCGGCGGTCTCGCACTTGGCGTGGTGCTTGCGATGGATCGCAGCCCACTCCTTGGTCACCATGCCGGTCGTCAGCCACAGCCAGAAGCGAAAGAAGTGCGACGCGACGGGATGCAGGTCGAGCGCCCGATGCGCCTGATGGCGATGCAGGAAGATGGTCACCGAAGCGATGGTGACGTGCGTCAGCCCAAGCGCCACGAGGACCAGGCCCCACCAGGGCAGATCCAGCAATCCTGAGAAAATCATTAGTAGTTTCTAGTAGTTATAGTAGGGAAGGCCGTCGATTCTACGCGATTGGACCCCGCACGCAACCGGGAATTCCCCTAGCCGGGCGCAATACTCCACACCCAACACTAAAGTCCCGTAACGCAAGGGAATATTTGACCTCTCAGCGGCGCTCGAACGCAGCGGCAAAGAAGCCGTCGCAGCCGTGCCGGTGTGGCCACAGTCGCAGCCGGTCGCCGCAGTCGAGCGGGATGCGCTGGGCGGCGAGCGATTCCTGGCAGGACACGGGGGCGAATTCAGCATGCGCAGCCGTAAACGCGTCGGCGATCGCCTCGTTTTCTTCAGGCAGGATGCTGCAGGTCGCGTATACCAGGCGCCCGCCGGGTTTCACCAGACGCGCCGCCGCCTCGAGAATGCCCGCCTGCTTCACCGCCAGCTCGCCTATCGCCTGCGCGCCGTGCCGCCATTTCAGATCGGGATTGCGCCGCAGCGTGCCGAAGCCGCTGCAGGGGGCATCCACCAGCACGCGGTCGAGCTTGCCGGCGAGCCGCTTGGCGCGGGCATCGCCCTCGCCCGCCAGCACCAGCGGATGCACGTTCGTGACGCCGGCGCGTGCCGCGCGCGGCGCGAGCTCGGCGAGCCGCCGCGCCGAAACGTCCATGGCATAGATGCGTCCCGTGCCGCGCATCAGCATGGCGAGGGCGAGCGTCTTCCCGCCCGCCCCGGCGCAATAGTCGGCCACCATCTCGCCGCGCCGCGGCGCCAGCAGGTACGCAAGCACCTGGCTGCCTTCGTCCTGCACTTCGACCGCGCCCTGCTGGAACAGCGGGTGGCGGTTGATCGCCGGCTTGCCCGCGAGGCGGACGCCCGCGGGCGAATGCGGCGTGGCTTCGGCCTCGATGCCGCTCGCGCGCAGCTGCGCGAGCGCCTCATCGCGGCCGAGCTGCGCCAGGTTGACACGCAGATCGAGCGGCGCCGGGTTGAGCAAGCCTTGAGCGATGCGCATCGCCTCGTCCTCGCCGTGCAGGGCCGACAGCCGCTCCCACAGCCAGTCCGGCAAATCGGCCCGAACGGCGGCGGGGAACGCCTCGCTGCGGGCCGCGCGCACGCGCGCAACCAGCGCCTGCTCGTCTTCGCGCACCACGTCCGCGAGCGCGCGCCCCGACAACCCGCGCACGCGCACCAGCGCGGCGATCACCAGG
>JBFFZT010000104.1:0-6401 GCA_041568535.1 Burkholderiales bacterium
CGGCACCTTCGTCGCCGAAGGCTGCTCGATGCTCGCCGAAGGCATTCCCGCGCCGGTGATCGAGAATGCCGGGCGCTTCGCCGGCATGCCGGTGGGGCCGCTCGCGGTGATCGACGAGACTTCGATGGCGCTCTCGGTCGCCGTGATGGACCAGGCCAAAGCCGACCTGGAAGCCGAGGGCAAGAAGTACACGCCGCTTCCCGGCCAGGAAGTGATCCAGCGCATGGTGAAGGAGTTCAAGCGCCCGGGGCGCGCGGGCGGCGGCGGCTTCTACGAGTACCCGAAGGACGGGAAGAAGTTTCTGTGGCCGGAGCTGGCGAAGATCTACGGCAGGAAGAACGCGAAGTGGGACTTCGAGGAGCTGAAGGAGCGCATCCTGTACCGGCAGGCGATCGAGACCGCGCGCTGCCTGGAAGAGGGCGTGCTCGAGCACGTGCACGACGGCAACATCGGCTCGGTGTTCGGCATCGGCTTTCCCGCCTGGGCGGGCGGCGCGCTGCAGTACGTGAACCACGTCGGCGTGAAGGCCTTCGTCAAGCGCGCCGACCAGCTCGCGAAAGCGGTCGGCCCGCGCTTCGCGCCGCCCAAGCTGCTGCGCGAGCTCGCCGCGAAGAACAAGCCCCTGGCGTAATGGCGCTGCCGCCGGTCCTGCAGCGCCTGAAGCTTCCCGTCATCGGCGCGCCGATGTTCATCGCCGGCAACCCGAAGCTCGTCGTCGAGCAGTGCAAGGCGGGCATCGTCGGCTCGTTCCCGGCGCTGAACGCGCGTCCCAAGGAAGCGCTCGATCAGTGGCTCACCGAGATCGAGCAGGCGCTCGCCGGCGTGCCGGAAGCCGCGCCCTACGCTGTGAACCAGATCGTGCACAAGTCGAACGACCGGCTCGAGCACGACCTCGAGGTGTGCATCCGCCACAAGGTGCCGATCACCATCACGAGCCTCAGGGCGCCGAACGACGTCATCCCCGCGATCCACGCCTACGGCGGCATCGTGCTGCACGACGTGATCAACGTGCGCCATGCGGAAAAAGCGCTGGAGGCGGGCGTCGACGGCTTGATCCTCGTCTGCGCGGGGGCCGGCGGCCACGCGGGCATGCTCTCGCCCTTCGCGCTGGTGGGCGAGGTGCGGCGCTTCTTCGACGGCCCCATCGTTCTCTCGGGCGCCATCGCCTCGGGCGACGCGATCCTCGCGGCGCTCGCCGCGGGGGCGGACCTCGCCTATATCGGCACGCGCTTTCTCGCCACGCCCGAAGCGAGCGTGCCCGCGCGCTACAAGGAGGAGATCCTCAAGGCGGCTGCCGCCGACATCGTCTACACGGACCTGTTCTCGGGCGTGAACGGCAACTACCTCAAGCACAGTGTTCTTGCCGCCGGCTTCGATCCGTTGAACCTTCCCAAGTCCGACCCGAAGAAGATGAACTTCGGCTCGGCGAGCGGCGCCGAGAAGAAAGTGTGGCGCGACATCTGGAGCGCGGGGCAGGGGGTGGGCCAGATCGACAAGGTGATGCCGGTCGCCGACGTCGTAGCCACCCTCGCCGCCGAGTACACCGCGGCGCGGCGCCGCCTCGCGCTGTCGTGAGCCGCGCCTTCCCGGCAGCGGCTGCGCTACCATCGGGTTCCTCTTCAGGGAATCCCGCATGAACAAGCGCATCGTCCTCGCCAGCTATCCGGAAGGCTGGGTCACCGAGGCCAATTTCCGCCTCGAAACCGCGCCGGTGCCCAAAGCCGGCGACGGCGAAGTGCTGGTGAAGAACCAGTGGCTGTCGCTCGATCCGTACATGCGCGGCCGCATGAGCCAGCAGAAGAGCTACGTCAAGGGCGTCGAGATCGGCGAGGTGATGACCGGCGAGACCGCCGGCGAAGTGGTGGAATCGAAGCATCCGGGCTTCAAGCCCGGCGACAAGGTGACCGCACCCTCGGGCTGGCAGCTCTACTGGAGCGGCAAGGGCGATCTGCTTACCAAAGTGGATGCGTCGAAGGTGCCGCTGTCGTACTTTCTCGGCTGCCTCGGCATGCCGGGGCGCACCGCGTACTTCGGCATGAAGGAGATCTGCGCGCCAAAGGCGGGCGAGACCGTGGTGGTGTCTGCGGCCTCCGGGGCGGTGGGCAGCATCGTCGGCCAGCTCGCCAAGGCCTGGGGCTGCCGTGCGGTCGGCATCGCCGGCGGCAAAGCGAAGTGCGACTACGTGACGAAGGAGCTTGGCTTCGACGCCTGCGTCGACTACAAGGCCGGCAACCTCTACGACCAGCTGAAGGCCGCTTGTCCGAAAGGCGTGGATGCGAACTTCGAGAACGTGGGCGGCGAGATCCTCGACACGGTGCTCAGGCTCATGAACCTGCGCGGGCGCATCGCCATCTGCGGCCTGATCTCGGACTACAACGCCAAGGAGCCCTACGGCGTGAAGATGTTCCGCTCGATCCTCGTCAACCGCATCCGGATGCAGGGCATGATCGTGTTCGACTGGCAGCAGCGCTACCCGGAAGCGAACCAGGCCTTGCTGGATCTGGTCCTCGCCGGCAAGCTCAAGTATCGCGAATCGGTCGTGCAGGGATTGGAAAATGCGCCCAAGGGCCTCATCGGCCTCCTGAAGGGTGAGAACTTCGGCAAACAGATCGTCAAACTCGGATGACACTCACATGATCGACCTCTACACCTGGCCCACGCCCAACGGGCACAAGATCCACATCATGCTGGAGGAGACGGGCCTGCCCTACAAGGTGATCCCGATCGACATCGGCGCGGGCGACCAGTTCAAGCCCGAGTTCCTCAAGATCTCGCCCAACAACAAGATGCCGGCGATGGTCGACTCCGACGGACCCGGCGGCAAGCCGATGGCGCTCGCCGAGTCGGGAGCGATGCTGTTTTACCTGGCGTCGAAGACCGGCAAGTTCCTGCCCGAAGACATCCGCAAGCGCTGGCAGGTGATGCAGTGGGTGATGTTCCAGATGGGCCACATCGGCCCGATGCTCGGCCAGGCGCACCACTTCCTCGGCTACGCGCCGGAGAAGATCGAGTACGCGATGAACCGCTACAAGAACGAGGCCAACCGCCTCTACGGCGTGGTCGACAAGCGCCTCGCCGAGTCGAAGTTCCTCGCCTGCAACGAGTACACCATCGCCGACATGGCGACCATGCCCTGGATGCGCTTTCCCGAGCGCCAGGGCGTGAACATCGACGAGTATCCCAACGTGCGCCGCTGGCGCGACGGCATCGCCGCGCGCCCCGCGGTGGAGCGTGCGCTCAAGGTGCTCGCCGACCGGCGTCGCACCGAGATGACCCCCGAGCAGCGCGAGAATCTCTTCGGCGCCAAGCAATATGCCAAGCACTGAGCTGAAGGGGAAAGTCGCGTGGGTGACGGGCGGCGGCTCGGGCATCGGCCTGGCGGGTGCGAAGGAGCTCGCCGCGGCCGGCGCGCATGTCGTCATCTCGGGGCGCACCGCACGCACCAACGAAAGCGGCCTTGCCGAGCTGAAGAAGCTGGGCAGCGCCGAAGCGAACCTGCTCGACGTGGGCGAGCGCGCCGCGGTGGAGAAGACCGCCGCGGAGATCGAGAAGCGCCACGGCCGCATCGACATCCTGGTGACCAGCGCGGGCACCAACATCGGCGGCGGCAAGAGGAACCTGAAGAGCATGTCGCTCGAGGGCTGGGACGACGTGGTGAAGATCAACCTCAACGGCCTGTTCTACTGCTGCTACGCCGTGCTCCCCGGCATGCGCAAGAGAAAGGACGGCCTCATCATCAACATTTCCTCCTGGGCCGGGCGCTACGCGAGCGTGCTCACCGGGCCCGCCTACAACGCCACCAAGCGTGCGGTGATCGCGGTCTCCGAGTCGATCAACATGGAAGAGTGCGCGAACGGCATTCGCGCCACGTCGATCCTGCCCGGCGAGGTCGCCACGCCGATCCTGGAGAAGCGGCCCGTGCCGCCCCCGGCCGAGGAGCGCGCGCGCATGGCGCAGGCCGAGGATTTCGGGAAAGCGATCCTTTTTGTCGCCACCATGCCCGCGCGCACCTGCGTGAACGAGCTCGTCATGGCGCCGACCTGGAACCGCTTCTACCTCGGCGGGATCGAACCGCCGCCGCGCTGAGCTGACGCTTCTGCGCGCCGCGCGCCGCGATGGCTGAAGATCGAAGCGAATCCCGGCTGCTGGCGCGGCTGCTGCGCGTGCAGTTGTTCCCGCGGCGCGGCTCGGGACGGCGCGTGCGGCTCCTGGTGCGGCAGGAGGAATCCACCGCCGCCCGCACCCTGGCGGTGCGCGTGGTGCTGGTGCTGGCGCTGTTCCTGAGCGTGCTGGTGGTGTTCTGGCTCGACCGCGACGGCCTGCGCGACGCCTCCGACGGCGTGGTGTCGTTCCTCGACGTCGTCTACTTTACGATGGTGACGGTGACCACGGTCGGCTACGGCGACATCGTGCCGGTGACCGACCGCGCGCGCCTCATCGACTCGTTCTTCGTCACGCCGATCCGGTTTTTCGTCCTGTTCATATTCGTCGGAACCGCCTACCAGATGGTGTTCCAGCGCATGATGGAGGAGCGCCGCATGAAAAAGCTCGAGGATTCGCTGTCCGACCACGTCATCGTTTGCGGCTTCGGCCACAGCGGGCGCATCGCCGCCGTGGAGCTCGTCGCCAAGGGCGAAAAGCCCGAGCACGTGGTGGTGATCGACCAGAGCGAAAGCGCCGCGCGCGCCGCCGCCGAGGCCGGCTTCGTCGCGCTGGTCGGCAGCTGCACCAGCGAGGAGATCATGCGCCGCGCCGTGGTGCAGCAGGCGCGCGCGCTGCTGCTGTGCGTCGGGCGCGACGATACCTCGGTGCTCGCCACCCTCACCGCGCGCCACCTGTCGGAGAAGATCCGCATCATCGCCAGCGTGCGCGAGAGCGAGAATGCGAAGCTGCTGCGCCAGGGCGGCGCTGACGTGATCATCACGCCGGCGCGCGTGGGCGGATACCTGCTCGCCGATGCGGTGGAAAGCGCGTACACCGTGGGCCTCATTAACGAGATCCTCACCGAGCGCGGCCGCGTGCGGCTCACCGAGCGCGGCCCCAGGGAAGACGAGGTCGGCAAGCCGGTGCGCTCGCTGCCGATCCTCGTCATCGGCATCGAGCGCGACAAGAAGCGCATCCTGTTCTGGGATCTCGGTGACAAGCAGGTGCAGCCCGACGACCTGATGCTGGTGATCGAAGGGCCGGCCGAGGAGCGCGGCGCCGCGGCCTGAACGGCGCGTCGCGGCCGCATGCCAGCCGAGGACGCGACGCGGCCCGCAGGCGGATTGCTCGCCCGCGTCACCCTGCCTTTCCTGGCGGGGTACTTCATCTCCTACGTCTATCGCTCGGTCAACGCCATCATCGGGCCGGAGATCGCGCGCGAGCTCGGGCTGTCGGCGGCGGGCCTGGGCCTGCTCACCGGCATCTTCTTCTTTGCCTTCGCCGTATTCCAGCTGCCGCTCGGCGTGCTGCTCGATCGCTACGGGCCGCGGCGCGTGAACGCCAGCATGCTGCTGGTGGCCGCCGCAGGCGGCGTCTGGTTCGCGCTCGGCGCGAGCGCCACCGAGCTCACCGCGGCGCGCGGCCTGATCGGCCTGGGCGTCTCGGGCTGCCTGATGGCGGCGTTCTCGGCTTTCGCCCTGTGGTATCCGCCCGAGCGCATCGCCGGCATGAACGGCATCGCGTTCGCAAGCGGCATGCTCGGCGCCGTGGTCGCCACCGTCCCGCTCGAGATGCTGCTCAGGGTGCTGCACTGGCGCGAGGTGTTCGCGGGCATCGTCGCGCTGAACCTCGCCGTGAGCCTGCTGCTGTACCTGGCGGTGCCCGAGCGCACCGCCGCGCAGCGCGGCGAAAGCGTGGCGGCGCAGCTGCGCGGCTTCGCCCGGATCGCGCGCGATCCGGCGTTCTGGCGCGTGGCGCTCTGCATCGGCGCGAGCCAGGTGGCCGCGGTGTCGCTGTCCACGCTCTGGGTGGCGACCTGGCTGCGCGACATCGCCGGCTACAGCCCGGCGCAGGTAGCGCGCGCGCTGCTGCTGTTCAGCATCGCCATGATGCTCGGCTACGTGGCTTTTGGCCGGGCCGCGGACGTGCGCGTGCGCGGCGGCCGCAGCACCGTGCCGCTGCTCGCGGGCGGCGTCGCGCTGGCCTCGGTGTGCCTGGCGCTGCTCGCGCTGGGGGTGCGCACCGGCGCGCTCGCGCTATGGTGCGTCTTCTTCAGCAGCTCGACGGCGGTGGTGCTCGCCTATTCGCTGTTTTCGCGCCGCTACCCGCAGCACATGGTCGGGCGCGTGAACACGGCGCTCAACGTCTTCGTCTTCGTCGGCATGTTCAGCGGCCAGGCCGCGGTCGGGCTGGTCCTCAGCCTGTGGCCGCAGACGGCGGCCGGCTACGCGCCCGCGGCCTACCCCTGGGCGCTCGGC
>JBFFZT010000105.1:0-6374 GCA_041568535.1 Burkholderiales bacterium
CTATGCGCTCGGAGCAGGTGCCGTCTCGCCCTGCGCGCCGCCGTCGCACGCCGGCTTGGAGGGCTTCTGCGAGCCGCCCGAGGGCTTGGGCGGACGCGGCGGTTTGCCATCCATGATGTCGCCGATCTGGTCCGCGTCGAGCGTCTCCCACTCGAGCAGCGCCTTGGCCATGGCCTCGACCTTGTCGCGGTTCTCCTCGATGAGCTTGCGCGCGAGCTTGTACTGCGTGTCGATGATGCGCCGGATCTCGGCGTCGACCTTCTGCAGCGTCGCCTCGGACACGTTCTTGTGCGTGGTGATGGAGCGCCCGAGGAACACCTCGCCCTCGTTCTCGCCGTACACCATGGTGCCGAGCTCGTCCGACATGCCCCACTGCGTCACCATGCGCCGCGCGATCTCGGTGGCGCGCTCGAAGTCGTTGGAGGCGCCGGTGGTCATCTGGTGCATGAAGATCTCTTCGGCGATGCGCCCGCCGAACAGCACCGTGATGGTGTTGAGCAGGCGGTCGCGGTCCTGGCTGTAGCGGTCCTGCTCCGGCAGCTGCATGGTCACGCCCAGCGCCCGCCCGCGCGGGATGATGGTGACCTTGTGCACCGGGTCGGTCTTCGGCAGCAGCCGCGCCACCACCGTGTGGCCGGACTCGTGGTACGCGGTGTTGCGCCGCTCTTCCTCCGGCATCACCATCGAGCGCCGCTCGGCGCCCATCATGATCTTGTCCTTGGCGCGCTCGAAGTCGTCCATGTCGACCAGGCGCTTGTTGGCGCGCGCGGCAAACAGCGCGGCCTCGTTCACCAGGTTGGCGAGGTCGGCGCCGGAGAATCCCGGCGTGCCGCGCGCGATGATCTCGGGCTTCACGTCGGGCGCGAGCGGCACCTTGCGCATGTGCACCTTCAGGATCTCCTCGCGACCGCGGATGTCCGGCAGCGGCACCACCACCTGCCGGTCGAAGCGGCCCGGGCGCATCAGCGCCGGGTCGAGCACGTCCGGGCGGTTGGTGGCGGCGATCACGATCACGCCCGCCGTCGCCTCGAAGCCGTCCATTTCCACGAGCAGCTGGTTGAGCGTCTGCTCGCGCTCGTCGTTGCCGCCGCCCAGGCCGGCGCCGCGCTGGCGGCCGACCGCGTCGATCTCGTCGATGAACACGATGCAGGGCGCGTGCTTCTTCGCCTGCTCGAACATGTCGCGCACGCGCGCCGCGCCCACGCCGACGAACATCTCGACGAAGTCGGAGCCGGAGATCGTGAAGAAGGGCACCTTGGCCTCGCCCGCGATGGCGCGCGCGAGCAGCGTCTTGCCGGTGCCGGGGTTGCCGACCATCAGCACGCCGCGCGGGATGCGCCCGCCGAGCTTCTGGAACTTGGAGGGGTCGCGCAGGAAATCCACCAGCTCGGAGACTTCTTCCTTGGCCTCCTCGCAGCCCGCGACGTCCGCAAAGGTGACCGTGTTGGTCGACTCGTCCAGCATGCGCGCCTTCGACTTGCCGAAGGAGAACGCACCGCCGCGCCCGCCGCCCTGCATCTGGCGCATGAAGAAGATCCAGACGCCGATCAGCAGCAGCATCGGGAACCACGATACGAAGATGTTCATGAGGAGCGAGGGCTCCTCCTCGGGTTTGGCCTCGACCTTCACGCCGTACTTCAGCAGGTCCGAGACCAGCCAGATGTCGCCAGGCGAGTAGCTTGTGATGCGCTTGCCCTCGGGCGTGGTGGCCTTGAGCTGGCGCCCTTCGATCGTCACCTTGGAGATGCGCCCCGACTTCACTTCCTCCAAAAACTGCGAGTACTCCATCGGCGCCTGCGCCGTCTGGCGGGTGTTGAACTGGTTGAACACCGTCATCAGCACGAGGCCGATCACCAGCCAGATGACGAGGTTTTTCAGCATGTTGTTCAAGGACTTGCTCCTTTGTGGGGCAGCGCCGTGAAAGTTCGAGTTTACGCCCAAAGCGCTACATTGCGGCGTTCTCGCCCGCGTTCAATGGCTTATGACACCGCGCGCGAGCAAATAATTCTCGCGGGACTCGCCGCGCGAGGCCGCGGGTTTTGTCACGGCGACCGTTTGAAACGAGGATTTCATCGCCGCCAGCACCTCGTCGAAGGCCTCGCCGTGGAACATCTTTGCGAGGAAAACACCCTCTGGCTTCAGCACCTTCCGGCACAACTGGATCGCCGCGAGCAGCAGCTCGGCGGCGCGCGCCTGGTCGACCAGGGGGACCCCGGTGACGTTCGGCATCATGTCCGAGAGCACCACGTCCGCCTGGCCGCCGAGGGCGGCTTCCAGGTCGGCTTCGCGAAAGTCGCCCTTCAGTATCGTCACGCCAGGGATGGGCGCGAGCGCCAGCAGGTCCACCGCCACGACCTTGCCGCCCGGGGCGACCTTGCGCGACGCGATCTGCGACCAGCCGCCCGGTGCCGCGCCCAGGTCGAGGACGCGCATTCCGGGTCGCAGGAGCCGGCTCTTGGCGTCGATTTCCAGCAGCTTGTAGGCCGCGCGCGAACGGTAGCCCGATTCCTTCGCCTTGCGCACGTAAGCGTCGGTGACGTGGCGGCGCAGCCAGGCTTTGCTCGTCTTCGCCATGGTGGTCGATCTTATACTCGCGGCATGGATCGAAAGCTGCTGAAGGCACGCGCGCACGCGCTGCACCCCATCCTGCAGCTCGGCGGCAAGGGCCTCACCGACGCCGTCGTCGCCGAAATCGACCGCGCCCTCACCCACCACGAGCTGATCAAGGTGCGCGCCGCGCCGCTCAATCGCGACGAGCGCGAAGTGGCGCTGGCGAGCATCTGCGAGCGCACGGGCGCCGCGGCCGTGCAGCACATCGGCAAGATCTTCGTCCTGTTCCGCGAGAAGCCTACCGAGGCGCCGGCTGATGACCCGGCCCCACCACCGGCGCTTTCTCGGGCAGCACCGCCTGGTCGAGCTCGGAGCGGAAGGTCCGGGCGTAGCTCGCGAAAACCCTCCCGCCCGGCTCGAGCAGCCGCACCTCGACGCGGTAGTCGCGGCCGGCCCTGACCCCGCGCACGGGCGGCGAGCGGAACACGTACTCCAGGCGATCCCAGGACGCGGTCTCGCGCAGCACGAAGGGCGCGCCGCCGGCGGGGTTCTCGAGCCGCGCTTCGATGAGGGTGCCTTCCGGAATCCGGCGCAGGCGCTTCACGACGAAGCCGTAGTCGGCCTCGGCCTGCCGGTAGTTGAAGACGAAGCCGCCGCCGAGGAACTCGAGGTACGGCCCGTCCTCCGGCGCGCAAGCCGCGCCCAGCGCGAGCGCGAGCGCCGCGAGGAGCCTACTCGTAGCGCACGTCCAGGATTTCGTACTTCTTGATGCCGCCCGGGGTGTGCACGTCGACCTGGTCGCCGGCTTCCTTGCCGATCAGCGCACGCGCGATCGGCGAGGAGATCGAGATGCGGCCCGCCTTGATGTCGGCCTCGTCCTCGCCGACGATCTGGTAGGTCACCGGCTCGCCGCCCTTCTCCTCGAGGTCGACGGTGGCGCCGAACACGCAGCGCCCGTCGGCATCCAGCAGCTTCGGGTCGATGATCTGCGCGTTGCCGAGCTTGGCCTCGATCTCCGAGATGCGGCCCTCGATGAAGCCCTGCTGGTTGCGCGCCGCGTCGTACTCGGCGTTCTCCGACAGGTCGCCGTGCGCCCGCGCTTCGGCGATGGCCTGCGAATTCGCGGGACGCTCGACGGTCTTCAGCCGGTGCAGCTCGGTGCGCAGCGCTTCCGCGCCGCGCGTGGTCATGGGGGTCTTGGCCATATCAGGTGGTGGATGCTACCGCGCGAGTGGGAGCGCCGCCCCCGAGTTTCGCATGCAGGTCCTGCAGGCGATAGGGCTCGAGCCGCGGCAGGTGCCGCATGCCGGCGCACGCGGCCTTGGCCCCGGCAATGGTGGTGTAGTAGGTGACGCGCGCCTGCAGCGCCGTGGTGCGGATCGAGCGCGAGTCCGAGATCGCGGTGCGCGTGTCTTCCACCGTGTTGACGATGAAGCTGACCTCGCCGTTCTTGATCATGTCGACGATGTGCGGCCGGCCTTCGGCCACCTTGTTCACCGCGGTCGCCGCCACGCCGGCGGCCGCCAGCGCGTTGGCCGTGCCGCGCGTGGCGAGCACCGTGAAGCCGAGCGCGGCGAGCTCGCGCGCCACGCCCACCGCCCCGGGCTTGTCGCCGTCGCGCACGCTGATGAAGGCGCGCCCGTCCTTGGGCAGGCGCACGCCGGCGGCGAGCTGCGACTTCACGAACGCCTCGCCGAAAGTCTCGCCCACGCCCATCACTTCGCCCGTGGATTTCATCTCTGGCCCGAGAATGGTGTCGACGCCCGGGAACTTGCTGAACGGGAACACGGCCTCCTTCACCGAGTAGTACGGCGGCGTGATGGTGCCCCTGACCCCCTGCGCGGCAAGGCTGATGCCCGCCATGGCGAGCGCCGCGATCTTGGCGAGCGGCCGGCCGGTCGCCTTCGACACGTAGGGGACCGTGCGCGAGGCGCGCGGGTTCACTTCCAGCACGTAGACATCGGCGCCCTGGATGGCGAACTGGACGTTCATCAGGCCGCGCACCTGCAGCGCGCGCGCCATCATCTCGGTCTGGCGCCGCAGCTCCTGCACCAGCTGGGGGGCGAGCGAGTGGGGCGGCAGGCAGCACGCCGAATCGCCCGAGTGCACCCCGGCCTGCTCGACGTGCTCCATGACGCCGCCGATCAGCACCGCCTCGCCGTCGGCGATGCAGTCCACGTCCACTTCGATGGCGTCGGACAGGTAGCGATCGAGCAGCACCGGGGCGTCGTTCGACACCTTGACCGCGTTCTTCATGTAGCGCTCGAGGTCGTCCTGGTGGTGCACGATTTCCATGGCGCGCCCGCCCAGCACATAGCTCGGGCGCACCACCACCGGATAGCCGATCTGCTCGGCGAGCTTCACCGCGTCGGCCGCCGAGCGCGCCGTGCGGTTCGGGGGCTGGCGCAGGCCGAGCTTCTCGAGCAGCTTCTGGAAGCGCTCGCGGTCCTCGGCGATGTCGATCGAGTCCGCGCTGGTGCCGATGATCGGCACGCCGGCGGCGGCCAGGTCGCGCGCGAGCTTCAACGGCGTCTGCCCGCCGTATTGCACGATCACGCCCCAGGGCTTTTCCTTGTCGACGATCTCGAGCACGTCCTCGAGCGTGAGCGGCTCGAAGTACAGGCGGTCGGACGTGTCGTAGTCGGTGGACACGGTCTCGGGGTTGCAGTTGACCATGATGGTCTCGAAGCCCGCCTCGCGCAGCGCGAGCGCCGCGTGCACGCAGCAGTAGTCGAACTCGATGCCCTGGCCGATGCGGTTCGGCCCGCCGCCCAGCACCATGATCTTGCGCCGCGCCGTGGGCTCGGCCTCGCACTCCTCTTCGTACGTGGAGTACAGGTAAGCGGTCTTGGTCGCGAACTCGGCGGCGCAGGTGTCGACGCGCTTGTACACCGGCCGGATGCCGAGCTTGAGGCGCTTGTCGCGCACCGCCATCTCGCCGGTATTGAACAGGTACGCCAGGCGCCGGTCCGAGAAGCCCTTGCGCTTCAGCATGCGCAGGGTGTCGGCGTCGATGTCGGCGAGTTTCTGGTCGTCGAGGCGCATCTCCAGCTCGACGATCTCCTGGATCTGCGCCAGGAACCAGGGATCGATGCGCGTGAGGCGGTGCACCTCCTCGAACGTGAAGCCGTTCTCGAACGCGTCGCCCACGTACCAGAGGCGCTCGGGGCCCGGCTCGCCGAGCTCGCGCTCGATGGTCTCGCGGTCGGTCGTGCGCTGGTTGAGGCCGTCGACCCCCACCTCCAGCCCGCGCAGCGCCTTCTGCAGCGACTCCTGGAACGTGCGCCCGATCGCCATCACCTCGCCCACCGACTTCATCTGCGTGGTGAGGCGGTCGTTCGCCTGGGGGAACTTCTCGAAGGCGAAGCGCGGCACCTTGGTGACCACGTAGTCGATGGTCGGCTCGAAGGAGGCCGGCGTCGCCCCGCCGGTGATGTCGTTCTTCAGCTCGTCGAGCGTGTAGCCGACGGCGAGCTTGGCGGCCACCTTGGCGATGGGGAAGCCGGTCGCCTTCGACGCCAGCGCCGACGAGCGGCTGACGCGCGGGTTCATCTCGATCACCAGCATGCGGCCGTCGTCCGGGTTGATCGCGAACTGCACGTTCGAGCCGCCGGTCTCGACCCCGATCTTGCGCAGCACGTCGATGGAGGCGTTGCGCATGCGCTGATACTCCTTGTCGGTCAGCGTTTGAGCAGGAGCCACCGTAATCGAGTCCCCGGTGTGCACGCCCATGGGGTCCAGGTTCTCAATGGAGCACACGATAATGCAGTTGTCGTTCTTATCCCGAACGACCTCCATTTCGAATTCTTTCCAACCGATGACGC
>JBFFZT010000106.1:0-6321 GCA_041568535.1 Burkholderiales bacterium
AAGATGGCGCTCGAGCTCGCCGAGCGCGGCGCGTTTGCGCTCGCCTCGGTGAAGGGCGCGTTCAACGCGCGCCATGGCGGCGTTTCCGGCCTGGCGCGCGTAGCGCACGACCTGCTGCTGCGCGAGTACCTCGAAACCGACGAGTCGCACGAGCTCGCCGAGGCGTTTCGCGCCAAGCGCAAGCCCGACCCGGAGAAATTCGGCCGCTAGCGTCGTGAACACGGTCCTGACGCTCCTCAACCCGCAGGAGGCGGCGCGCCATTACGCCTCGGGCGCGTGGCGCAGGGACACCTTCTATGCATTGCTGCACAAGCACGCGACCGAGCTTGCGGAGCGCTACGCGCTGCGCGACGCGCGCCGGCGGCTCACCTGGAAGGACCTGCTGGCCTGGGTCGATGCGGTGGCGCAGGCGCTGCACGAGGCGGGGTTACGCCGCGGCGAGCGCGTCGCCGTGTGGCTGCCCTCGCGTGCCGAGAGCGTGGTGACGTTCCTCGCCTGCGCGCGCAACGGCTACATCTGCGTGCCCTCGCTGCACCAGAACTACACCGCGGCCGAGATCGTGCAGCTGCTCGAGCGCACGCGCGCCGCGGCGCTCGTGATGCAGGCGGGGTACGGGGCGGGCGGCGCGCCGGCGCTGCCCGAGATGCGCGCGGTGTTCGACGTCGGCGGCGCGTCGTTCCCGGCGCCGGGCCCGGCCTGCGAGGTTCCGGCGGTCGCAGACCCCGACAAGATCATCTACATGGCCTTTACCTCGGGCACCACGGGCGTGCCGAAAGGCGTGATGCACTCCGACAACACGCTGCTTGCCAACGGCCGCGCCATGGTGACCGACTGGAAGCACGACGCCTCGACGGTGCTGCTCAGCCTCTCGCCCATGAGTCACCACATCGGCACCGTGGCGGTGGAGCAGATGATGGCGGCGGGCTTCGAGCTGGTGGTGAACGACCCGCCCGCGGGGCACAAGCCGCTCGACTGGGCGATCGAGTGCGGCGCCACCTACATCATGGGCGTGCCGACGCACGCCATCGACATCCTCGCCGAGGCGAAGCGCCGCGGCCTGAAGAAACTCGGCGCGGTGCGCCTCTTTTACATGGCGGGCTCGCCGATCCCGCGCGAGGTGGCGCAGACGTTCCTCGGCATGGGCGTCACGCCGCAGAACATCTACGGCATGACCGAGAACGGCTCGCACCAGTACACGCTGCCCACGGACGACGCGCAGTCCATCGTCGAGACCTGCGGGCGCGCCTGCCACGGCTACGAGACGCGCATCTTCAGCCAGGAGAACCCCGATCAGGAAGTGGCGGCGGGCACGGTGGGCGAGATCGGCACGCGCGGCGCGCTGCTCATGCTCGGCTACTACGACAACCAGGCCACCACCGAGGACTCGTTCAACCGGGACGGCTGGTTCCTCTCCGGCGACCTCGGCACGCTGGACGAGCGCGGCTGCTTGAGGATCGTGGGCCGCAAGAAGGACCTCATCATCCGCGGCGGCCACAACATCCACCCGGCGAAGATCGAGGACCTGGCGCACCGGCACGCCGCGGTGCAGAAGGCGGCGGCGTTCGGCGTGGCCGACGCGCGCCTCGGCGAGAAGGTCTGCATTGCGGTAATCTGCCGCGAGGGCGAGCGCGTCACCGGCGAGGCGCTGCTCGATCACCTGCACGCCGTCGGCCTTTCCAAATACGACATGCCCGAATACTTCATCGCGCTCGACGCGTTCCCGCTCACTGCGAGCGGCAAGATCCTCAAACGCGAGCTGCAGGAATGGGCCAGGCGCGGCCGCATCGCGCCGCAGCCGGTGCGCTGGCGCGAGCCCGCCAAGGAGAAGTGACGCGTGGCGAAACAGCGCGCCATCGCGGTCACGGGCGCAAGCCGCGGCATCGGCGCGGCGATCGCGCTGGAGCTCGCCGCGCGCGGCTTCACCGTCGGCTGCCTGACGCGCAAGGGCACCGGGCCCGAGCACGAGCGCTGCATCCCCATTGCTTGCGACGTCACCGACGTGGTCTCGATCCGCCAGGCCCTGCAGACGCTCGCCGAGCGCGCCGGCGGCATCGGCGGCCTGGTGAACAACGCCGGCATCCACCTCGACGGGAAATCGCACGAGCTCGCCACCGGGGTCTACGACGAGGTCATGGACACCAACGCGCGCGGCGTGTTCGTCGCCTGCCGCGAGATCTATCCCTACCTCGCGCCCGCGGGCGGCACCATCGTCAATATCGGCTCGTTCTTCGACAAGCTCGGCGTGAAGCGCAACGTGGCCTACTGCGCTTCCAAGGCCGCGGTCGGCGCCATCACGCGCTGCCTGGCGGTGGAGTGGGCGCCGAAGAAGATCCGCGTGCTCAATGTCGCGCCGGGCTACATCGAGACCGAGCTGAACGCCGAGGCGATGCGCAAGGGGCCGCTGCGCGCCTTTCTCGAGGCGCGCGTACCCACCGGCGGCCCGGGGAACGTGCACGACGTGGCGCGCCTGGTGGCGGTGCTGTTTGCCGAGGAGGTGCCGTACCTCACCGGCGAGACCCTCTACCTCGACGGCGGCCAGGGCATCGCCCACTGATGAACGTCTTCGCGCGCCTCGACGACTCGCTCGCGCTGCCGGACGAAGAGCGCATGCTCGTGGACAGCGTGCGCGCGCTCGCGCGCGACGTCATTGCGCCGCGCGCCGAGCATTACGACCGCGCGGCCGAGTTCCCGCGCGACAACGTGAAGGCGATCAACGACCTCGGGCTGAACGCGATGTTCATCCCCGAGGCCTACGGCGGGCACCCGGTGTCCTACGCGGCGTATCTCGCCTGCGTGCGCGAGATCAGCCAGGCCTGCGCCGCCACCGGCATCATCTGGGCGACCAACTTCCACGGCATCAAGCCGCTGGTCGACTTCGGCGCGGAGGAGCAGAAAAAGCGCCTGCTGCCGCGGATCGCGAAAGGCGGCCTGGTGGCGCTCGCCATCACGGAGCCCACCGCAGGGTCGGATGCGACCGGCATGAAGATGCGCTTTCGCCCCGACGGAGATCACATCGTCGTCGACGGCGGCAAGACCTTCATCACCAACGGCGATGTCGCCGACCTGATCCTGCTCTTCGGCAAGTGGAGCGAGATCGACGATGAGCGCCGCTCGATCTCGGCGCTGATCGTGGAGAAGGGCACGCCGGGCCTGTCGGTCGTGCGCACCGAGGACAAGATGGGCATCCGCGCCTCGGGGACGGCAACCCTTGCTTTCGACGGCTGCCGCGTGCCGCGCGCCAACCTGCTCGGCGCGCCCGGCGACGGCCTGAAGCTGCTGCTCGCCTCGCTCAACAAGTCGCGCCCGAGCGTGGCGGCGCATGCGCTGGGCATCGCGCGCGCGGCGTTCGAGGACGCGGTGGCCTACATCAACGAGCGGCGCCAATCGGGCAGGCGCATCATCGAGTTCCAGGGCATCCAGTTCCTGCTCGCCGACCTGGCGGCGGAGCTCGCCCAGTGCGAGGCCTGGCTGTGGCACGTGGCGCGCCTGGTCGACGGCGGCGCCGAGGACATCGGCATCGAGGCCTCGATGCTCAAGCTCCGGGCCTCCGATCTGGCGATGCGCATCGCGACCGAAGCGGTGCAGCTGCACGGGGGCTATGGGTACTGTAAAGACTACCGCGTCGAGCGGCTGATGCGCGACGCCAAGATCACGCAGATCTGGGAAGGCACCAACCAGGTCCACCGCCAGCTCATCGGCCGCAGCTTCATCGACAGGGGAACGCATGGCTGAGATCCGCACGGTAGGCGTGGCGGGCTGCGGCACCATGGGCGCGGGCATCGCCATCGTCGCGGCGCGCGCGGGCTTTCGCACGCTGGTGTACGACACGCGCGCCGAGGCGCTCGCGAAGGCGCGCCAGCAGAGCGAGGCGTTCTTCGCCAAGTCGGTGGCGCGCGGCAAGCTGAAGGCAGAGCAGGTGACGGCGATCCTCGGCAACCTCGCCGGCACCACGAAACTCGAGGACTTCAAGGCCTGCGACATCGTGATCGAGGCGGTGTTCGAGGACTTGAAGGTCAAGCATGGCCTGTTCGCCGAGTTGAACCAGGTCTGCCCGGCGCACACGCTCTTCGCCTCCAACACCTCCACCATCTCGATCACCGAGATCGCCGGCGGCTCGGGGCGCGACGACCGCTTCGTCGGCATGCACTTCTGCCTGCCGGCACAGCTGATGAAGCTCGTCGAGATGTCGCCCGGGCTGAACACCAGCGAGGCGAGCTTCCAGGCGGCGTGGGACTTCTGCAAGGCGCTCGGCCAGCACCCGGTGAAGACCCAGGACAGCCCCGGCTTCATCCTCAATTACTTCCTCATCCCGTTCAACAACGACGCCATCCGGCTGGTCGAGGCGGGCGTGGCCGAGCCCGCCGAGATCGACAAGGCGATCAAGGCCGCGATGGGCTACGCCATGGGGCCGTTCGAGCTTCTGGACCTCATCGGCATGGATACGCAGCTCCTGCTCTGTGAGGCGATGCACGGCCTCACGCACGAGCCGCGCGCCGCCTGCCCGCCGCTCGTGAAGCGCATGATCGCCGCGGGGCACCTGGGCAAGAAGTCGGGCCGCGGCTTTCACGTCTACAAGGACTCGAAGATGTTCGGAGCTTGACGATGGCGTACACGCTCATCGACACCGGCGACAGCCGCTCCTTTCCGGACGCGAGCGCGCTCGCGCAAGGCGCCACCGAGGAGGGCGACGTCGTCGTCGTCATCGGCGCCGAGGTGAAGCGGGGGCTTGCGCGCGTCAAGGACCAGGACCGCAAGACCGCCATCCTGCTCGAGCTGGGCACCGAGTGCCTCGGCGTCTACACCGGAGAAGCGCGCGGCAGCGAAGGCTCGAACGTGCTCGGCTTCGCGCGGTTCCGGCTCGGCGCTGCGGAGCCGACGCAGCTCGTCGAGCTGGTCCGGCAGCCGAAGACCGATCCCGCCGCGCTCGCTGCCGCGAAGCAGCTGTTCGAGGACGCCGGGCTGACGGTCGCGGTGTGCAACGATGTCCCCGGGCGCATCGTCGATCGCCTGATCCGGCCCTACCTGAACGCGGCGCTGCGGCGCCTGGACGAGGGCCTGGCCAGCGCCGAGGACATGGACACGACGCTAAAGCTCGGCCTCGGTTACCCCGAAGGCCCGATCTCCCTTCTCGAGCGCACCGGACTCGCCGCGCACTTCGACGTCACGCAGGCGCTCTACGAGGCGCTCGGCGACGCGGCGTACGCGCCCGCGCGCCGCGCGCGCGTCGCCAAGCAGCGCGGCTAGATGCGCGCGGTCGTGGTCCGCGAGCACGGACCGCTCGCCCGGCACCGGCTCGAGACGCTGCCCGACCCGGCGCCCGGCCGCGGCGAGGTGCTGATCGAGGCGCGCGCCATCGGCGTCAATTTTCCCGACCTGATGGTGATGCAGGGCAGCTACCAGCTCCTGCCGCCACGGCCATTCAGTCCGGGAAAGGAAGTCGCGGGCGTGGTCGGAGCCATCGGCGAAGGCGTGACCCGCGTGCGCGTGGGCGATCACGCGATGGCGCTGCCCGAGTACGGCGCCTACGCCGAGAAGGTCGTAGTGAGTGAGGCGCACTGCTTTCGCATGCCGGACAGGATGCCTTTCGACGAGGGTGCAGTGCTCGCGCTCGCCTACCAGACCGCGCATTTCGCGCTGCTCGAGCGCGGAGCCTACCGGGAGGGCGAATCGGTGCTGGTCACCGGCGCCTCGGGCGGCGTCGGCCTCGCCGCGGTGCAGCTCGCGAAGGCGTTCGGCGCGACGGTGATCGCGGGCGTGACCAGCAAGGAGAAGGGCGAGCTATGCCGGCGCCACGGCGCCGACCACGTGGTCGACCTGGCGGCACCGGAGCTGCGCGGGGCGTTGCGCGCGCAGTTGCAGGCGGCGCTGGGGACGCGGGGCGTCGACATCGTGCTCGACAACGTCGGCGGCGAGGTGTTCGATGCGGCGCTGCGCGCGCTCGCCTGGCGCGGGCGCATGGTGACGATCGGCTTCGCCTCGGGGCGCATTCCCGAGGTCAAGGCGGGCTACCTGCTGGTGAAGAACGTCTCGGTTTCCGGTCTGCAGTGGACCGACTACCGCGCGCGCGAGCCCGGGCGCGTGCTGCAGGTCCAGGACGAGCTCTACGCGCTCTACGCTGCGGGCAAGCTCAAACCAGAGATCACGGCGCGCTATGCGCTGGAAAACTTCGCCCAGGCGCTGGCGCGCTTCGAGAATCGCCAGGTGCAGGGCAAGATCGTGCTCTTACCCTGAACGTGGACGCCGCCGCTCGTTCACGCAAGCAGGCTCGCGTGCGCGACCTGGTTTCCTCCGCGCTCCTTCACCCGATACAGGGCCCGATCG
>JBFFZT010000107.1:0-6253 GCA_041568535.1 Burkholderiales bacterium
GAGGCGCTGCTCGCGCTGCTGGCGGGCGACGTGTTCGCGCGCTCGCCGATCCGCCCCTCGCTGCTGGCGTTCAAGGGCCGGTATTACCTGCTGTCGCTCGCCGATCCGTGGGTCGCGCTGCGCGCCTGGCGCCGGCGCCGCAGCGGCCTGCGCGACGCCGCCAATGCGGGCGCATGAAGGCGGCGCTGTGCCTGCTGTGCGCGCTGGCCGCCGCCGCGCCGGCGGCGGCCGAGGAGTTGCCGCTGTGGGAGCTCGGCGTGGGCGTGGGCGGCTTCGCGCTGCCGGACTACCGCGGCGCGGACCAGGGGCGCGGCTACGTGCTGCCGGTGCCCTACGTCGTGTACCGCGGGGATTTCCTGAAGGCCGACCGGCGCGGCATCCGCGGCGAGCTGTTCGACTCGGAGCGCATCGAGCTCAACATCAGCGTCGCGGCCTCGCTGCCGGTCGACAGCTCGCGCAACGCGGCGCGCGCCGGCATGCCCGACCTGCGCCCGTCGCTCGAACTCGGCCCGAGCCTGGAGTTCGCGCTGTGGCGCTCGCGCGACGGCCGCAGCCTGCTCGAGCTGCGGCTGCCGCTGCGCGCGGCGTTCACGCTCGAATCCTCGCCGCAGGGCATCGGCTGGGTGGCGACGCCGAACCTGAATCTCGATCTGCCGGGGCGCGGCGCGCTCGCGGGCTGGAACTTCGGCCTGCTGGCCGGGCCGGTGTACGGCAGCCGACGCCAGCACGAGTACTTCTATGGCGTGGCGCCCCAGTTCGCGACGCCGGCGCGCCCGGCCTACGACGCGCCGGGCGGCTACGCCGGATGGCAGTTCCTTGCCGCGGCGAGCCGCCGCTTTGCCGGTTTCTGGGTGGGTGCGTTCGTGCGCGCCGATACGCTGAGCGGCGCGGCGTTCGAGGCGAGCCCGCTGCTGAAGCGCGACACCTACGTCGCGGCGGGCGCGGGCATCGCCTGGGTGCTCGGCGTGTCGCGCGAGCGCGTCGAGGCGGCCGAATGAGGGCGGCATGATCCTCCGCGCCCTGCGTGCGCTAGGGGCCTACGCCGCGCTCTGGTACGGACTTGCGCTGCTCGGCCTCGGCAGCCTCGCCTGGAGCGTGCTCGCCGTGCCGCTGCGCCTGCTGCTGCCGGCGCGCGCCGGCCGCGGGCTCGGGCGCAGCGTCATCGCGCGCGGCTTCCGCTTCTACCTGGGCACGCTGGAGATGCTCGGCGCGTGCCGCTTCGACCTCGGCGCGCTCGACACGCTGCGCGGCGCCGGACCGCTGATTCTCGCGCCCAATCATCCGTCGCTGCTCGATGCGGTGCTGCTGCTCTCGCGCCTGCCGCAGGCGACCTGCGTGCTGAAGGCGCCGCTGGCCGACAGCCTGGTATTCGGCCCCGGGGCGCGGCTTGCCGGCTATATCCGCAACGACTGGCCGATCGGCATGGTGCGCCGCGCGGTGGACGAGCTGCGCGGCGGCGGGCAGCTGCTGCTGTTTCCCGAAGGCACGCGCACCACGCGCGCGCCGGTGAACGCGTTTCGCGGCGCCCTCGCGCTCATCGCGCAGCGCGCTCGCGTCCCGGTGCAGACCGTGTTCATCGAGACCGACAGCCCGTTTCTCGGCAAGGGCTGGCCGCTGACGCGCCGGCCGCGCCTGCCGCTGCGCTACCGCGTGCGCCTCGGCCGGCGCTTCGACCCGCCGCGCGACCTGCACGCGTTCCTGCGCGAGCTCGAGCAGTACTACGCCAGCGAGCTCGCCGCGGCGCCCGAGCCGGCGGCGCACTTTCCCGGCACCGTCGAGTCCAGGCCGGCGTGAGCGCGGGCGCCGCCTCGCGCACCCACCTGGTGCTCATTCCGAGCTACAACCCCGGCCCGCAGGTCTACGAGACGGTGCGCGCGGCGCGCGCGCGCTGGACGCCGGTCTGGGTGGTGGTCGACGGCAGCGACGATGGCACGCGCCAGGGGCTGGAGCAGATGGCGCGCGACGACGCCGGGCTGCGCGTCCTGGCACTGGAGTCGAACCGCGGCAAGGGCGCGGCCGTGCTGCACGCGCTGGGCCACGCTGCCGCCGCGGGCTTCACGCACGCGCTGACCATGGACGCCGACGGGCAGCACCCGGCGGCGTCGATTCCCGAGTTCATGGCCGCCTCGCAGCGCGCGCCCGAGGCCATGGTGCTCGGCGTGCCGCAGTTCGACGCCAGCGCGCCGGCGCTGCGCGTCAAGGGGCGGCGCATCTCCAACTGGTGGGCGAACCTGGAGACCCTGTGGTGCGGGATCCAGGATTCGCTGTTCGGCTTTCGCGTCTATCCGGTGCGCGCGCTGCTCGAGGTGATGCAGCGGCAGCGCTGGATGCGGCGCTTCGACTTCGACCCCGAGGCGGCGGTGCGCCTCGCCTGGCGCGGCGTGCCGCCGCTGAACCTGCCGGCGCCGGTGCGCTACCTGCGCCCCGACGAGGGCGGCGTGTCGCACTTTCGCTACGGACGGGACAATGCGCTGCTCACCTGGATGCATGTGCGGCTGATGCTCGGCTTTCTCGCGCGCCTGCCGCTGCTCGTGGCGCGCCGCGCCGGATCGGTCAAAGCATCCCGCCGTTGATCGGCACCGCCTGGCCGGTGATGTAGGCCGCGCGCTCCGAAGCGAGGAACGCGACCAGGTCGGCCACCTCCGCGGCGCTGCCCGCACGTTGCAGCGGCACCAGCTCGCGCAGGCGCTCGGGCGGAAACGCGGCGCTCATGGCCGTGTCGATCAATCCCGGCACCACCGCGTTCACGGTCACGCCGCGCTTGCCGAGCTCGAGCGCCAGCGCGCGCGTCGCCGAGATCAGCGCGCCCTTGGCGGCGGCGTAGTTCGCCTGCCCGCGGTTGCCCGCCACCGCGCTCACCGAGGCCATGTTGACGATGCGCCCCCAGCGCGTGCGCAGCATCGGCAGCGCGAGCGGCTGCGTGACGTTGAAGAAGCCGTGCAGCGACACGTCGATCACGCTGCGCCACTGCGCCTCGCGCATGCCCGGAAACGCGGCGTCGTCGTGGATGCCGGCGTTGTTGACGAGGATCTGCACCGCGCCGCGCTCGAGCAGCGCTTCCAGCGCGACGCGCGCGGCCGAGGCGTCCGTCACGTCGAAGGCGAGCGCCTCGGCGCTGCCGCCCTGCGCCGCGATCTCTGCGGCGAGGCTGCGCGCCGCCTCCAGGTTGCGGTGCGCGTGCACCACCACGTGACGCCCCTCCGCCGCGAGGCGCCGGCAGATCGCGGCGCCGATGCCGCCGCTGCCGCCGGTGACCAGCGCGCGCACGGTGCTCATGGCGCCGCCAGCAGCACCGCGGCGCGCCCCGCGAGCAGCGGCCCCGCATCGCCCGCGATGTCGAAAGCGTAGAGGATGTGATCGCCTTCGCCGCTCAGGCGCTCGGCGCTGACCCGCAGCGGGCCGGCCACGTCGTCGAGGCGCACGGCGTGCAGCGTTACCGAGCGCACGCTGGCGAGCACGCCGCGCGCGAGCGGCGCGCCGCCGGCGCCGAGCAGCGCGCCGTGCACCGCCATCGCCTGCGCGCCGTACTCGATGCCGCAGGCGGCGGGCAGGGTGCCCGCGATGCGCAGCGGGTTGGCGGGATCGCGGTGGCTCACGGCGTGGCACACGATGCGCCGCGCGTCCCATTCCAGCACGCCCTCGAGCAGGCACATCGCGCCCTGGTGCGGGATGTGCGCCGCGATCCAGTCGCGGCTTACGCGCACGGCGCCACCGTGACGGCGAGGTTGGGCCCGTTCAGGAATTCGAGCATCGCGGCGCCGGCCTCGCCCCGGGCCAGCAGGCGCAGCAGCGGCAGGCTGCGCGCGGTGGGCACGGCACGGCGCAGCGCTTCCAGTCCGGGCTCCTCGAGCGCATCGGGCGCGGCGTCGGCGAGCGCGAGCTCGATGCGCGCCAGGGCGCCGTCGCCGGCGGCGGGGGCCAGCAGCAGCGCGAGGCCGAAGGCGTCGCGCACCGGGCGCTTGGCGAGCAGGGGCTCGGGGTAGGGCGCGTCGTAGGCGATAAGCAGCACCGGCGCTTGCGCCGCGCGCAGCTGCGTGCAGGCTTCGAGCAGCCCGGCGCAGAAGCTCGCGTCGTAGCCGCACAGGCTGGTCGAGGCCGCCCTGCTGCGCGTGGCGATGCTCCAGTAGCCGGAAGGCGCGTTGTGCACGGAGTTGTGGAAGCGCGTCGGCGAGATCAGGCGGTCGCTCCCGGCGAGCTGCTCGCAGATGGCGTGGCAGGTGTCGCCGTCGGCGGAAGAGGAGGTGAAGACGGTGGCCAGGCCTTCGGCGCCCCGCGCGCCGCCTTCCAGCGCGGCGGCGCCCACGGCGAGCGCGAGCTTGACGGCGAGGCCGCTGCGCCGGCGCTCGTTGGCGGGCAGCAGCGCGGGCGCGGGCACCGCGGTGGCGGCGTGCACGAAGGGCTGCGCGCCGGCGAGCACGGCGCGCGCGTGCACCCAGTCGGGCAGACCGGGCCCGAGCAGCGCGAGGCCCTGGACGGCGGCGCCGAGCGTGCTCACGCGCGGCCCAGCACCAGGCTGCAGTTGGTGCCGCCGAAGCCGAACGAGTTGCTGAGCACGCGGCGCAGCGGCGCGCTGCGGCTCTCCAGCAGGTACTGCGCGTGCAGCGCCGGGTCGGGCTCGCGCGTGTGCGCGCCGCCGGGGATGAAGCCGTGGCGCAGCGCGAGCGCCGCGATCAGCGCCTCCACGGCGCCGGCGGCGCCGAGCGTGTGGCCGGTCGCGCCCTTGGTCGAGCTGCAGGGCGTGCGCGTGCCGAACACCTCGGTCACCGCGCGGTCCTCGGCAGCGTCGTTGCTCGGCGTGGCGGTGCCGTGCAGGTTGACGTAGCCGATGTCCTCGGGCCGCAGCGCCGCCGCGGCGAGCGCGGACTGCATGGCAAGGCGTGCGCCCAGCCCCTCGGGATGCGGGGACGACATGTGATGCGCGTCGCTCGATTCGCCCACGCCGAGCAGCCGGATCGCGTGCGGGGCGGGCGCGGCGGGCAGCGGCTCGAGCAGCGCGAACGCCGCCGCCTCGCCGATCGACAGGCCGCTGCGCGCGCGGTCCCAGGGCCGGCACGGCTCGCGCGCGAGCAGCTCGAGCGAGTTGAAGCCGTAGAGCGTGGTGAGGCACAGGCTGTCGACGCCGCCCACCACGGCAGCGTCGATCAGGCCCGCTTCGATCATGCGCGCGGCGGTGCCGAACACCTTGGCGCTGGAGGAGCAGGCGGTGGACACGGTCCACGCCGGGCCGACAAGGCCGAGCCGCGCGCGCACGTAGCCGCTCACGGAGTAGGTGTTGTGCGTGCGCGCGTAGTCGAAATCCGGCGGCAGCGCGCCGCGCGCGTCGCGGCGCCGGTAGGCGAGCTCGGTCTGCAGGATGCCCGAGGTGCTGGTACCGAGGAATACGCCGATACGCGCGGCGCCCAGGCGCGCCGCGGCCTCGCGCGCCGCGTCGGCGAAGCCGTCCTGGGCGAGGCCGAGCTCGGCGAGGCGGTTGTTGCGGCAGTCCCAGGGGGCGAGCGCGGCCGGCAGGCGCACCTCGTCCACTCCCGCCACTTCGCCGATGCAGGCATCCAGCACCGCGGACTCGAAGGCGCGCGGCGCGAGGCCGCTCGCGCGGCGCTCGAGCGCCTCCCGCGTGACCGCAAGGCCCCGGCCGAGGCAGGTGGTGAGGGTGTAGTGGGAGAGTTGCAGCGGGCGCACGGGAGCGTGACAGGCTTCAGGAGCGTTGCGGCAGGCGTGCGGCGAGCAGCACGTTGGCGAACGGCGTGCCGCGGCTCATCGGCTCGGCCTGGACGTCGAAGCCGAGCGCGGCCAGCGCCTGGCGCCATTGTGCCACGCTGCGGCAGTGAAACCGCGTGGCGCCGTGGCCGCGCGCCAGCGCCACGGTCCAGTCCACCCAGTTGCTGAGGCGAAACGGCAGGCCGGCGTCGGCATCGCCGACGCGCAGCAGCAGCACGCCGCCGCCGGCGAGCGCGTCGCGCACGCGGCGCAGCACGGCGTCCTGGTCCGCGATCGGGAGGTAGTGCAGCACGTCGAGGATCACCACGACGTCGGCGGCAGCGAAGTCTGCGCTGCGGATGTCGCCTTGCTGCACGCCGCAGGCGGCGCCGAGCGCGCGCTGCGCGCGCGCCACGTCGCGCGCCATCAGCTCGATGCCGCGGTAGGCGGCGAGGCGCGGCGCGCCCGCCGCGGCGAGCAGCGCCGCGAGCAGGCCCTGGCCGCAGCCGAGGTCGAGCAGGCGCGCGTTCTCGGGGATCAGCCGCGCCTCGCCGCC
>JBFFZT010000108.1:0-6244 GCA_041568535.1 Burkholderiales bacterium
AACTGGCTGCAGAAGCACTGGGACGCGCGCGCGGCGCTGAACTTCATGCTCGGCGGCGCGGGCGCCGGGCTGATGATCGCGGGCGCGCTCGTCTACGCGCAAACCCTGGCGCCGGTCGTGCTGTCGCTCGCGCTGGTCGCCACCGGCCTCGGCGCGGTGTGGCTCGAGATCGGCAAGAAGCTGCGCGCCCTCAACGTGTTCTTCAATCCCATGACCTCGTGGATGACGCGCGAGTCGTTCGTGGCGCTGCTGCTTTTCTCCTTCGGCGGTGCGGCGCTCGTCAAGCCGCAGCCGTTCCTGCCGATGGCCGCCCTCGCCGCGCTTGCCTTCGTCTGGTGCCAGGGCCGCATCCTGCGCGCCTCGAGGGGCATCCCGGCATGGCGCGCGCCGCAGATCGTGCTGCTCATCGTCAGCACCGGGCTCGCCGAAGGCGCGGGCCTCGCGCTCCTCCTGGGCGCCTCGCCGGCGCTCGTCGCCTGGCTCGCGCTGACGGTGATCCTGCGCGCCGTCGCCTGGACGCACTACGCCGCCGCGGCGCCCAGCGCCGCGCTCCGGACGCCGGGCAAGGCGCTCATGCAGCTCGGCACCGTCGGGGCGCTGGTGCTCGCGCTCGCCGCCACGCAGTTCCCCGCCGTGGCGCCGCTCGCCGGCATCCTCGCGCTCGCCCCCGGACTGTGGCTCAAGTACGCGCTGGTGACGCGCGCCGCCTTCAACCAGGGATACGCGCTGCCGCAAGCGCCCGTGCGGGGCGTGCGCGCGCCGTGATGCTCGCCAGCGTCGCGCGCAGCCGGCTGCTGCCGATGTCGCTGCCGTTCCGATTCTTCGGCGCGGCGGTCACGTTCCAGGCCGCCGCGTGGGCGCTGCTCCTCGCCAGCGCGGGCGAGCTCGGCGCGTTCACCGTGGGGCTCGGGCCGGTGTTCGCCGCGCTGCACCTGGTCACGCTCGGCGTGCTGGCGATGGCCGCGATCGGCGCCTCGCTGCAGCTGCTGCCGGTGGCCACGCGCCAGCCGGTGCGCGCGCGGTGGGCGACGAAGCTCGTGTGGTGGCTGCTCGTGCCGGGCATCGTGGTCTTCGCCGCGGGCGCGGCCGCCTACCGGCCGCTGGTGATGGCGCCCGGCGCCGCGCTCGCGACGCTCGCGCTCGGCATCTACGCCGTGCTGCTGTTCGCCAACCTGCGCGGCGCGCGCGGCATGCGGGTGGTGGTGGCGCACGGCTGGGCGGCGCTCGCCTGCCTCGCCGCGCTCGCCGCCACCGGCCTCGCGCTCGTGGCGCGCTACGAGCACGGGCTCGACCTCGATCACCTGGCGTTCCGCAACGCGCACCTGGTGCTCGCGGCCTACGGCTTCATGGGCCTGCTCGCCGTGGGCCTGTCGAACTTCCTGCTGCCGATGCTCGCGGTGGCGCCGCCGCCGCCGGAGCGGCGCGCGTACGCCGTGCTCGCGCTCGCCGTGGCGGGCATCGCGCTCGCGCTGGCCGGGTGGCTGCAGGCCGCCGCGCTCGTCGGCCTCGCCGCCGCGCTCGGCCACATCGTGCTCATGGAGCGCTCGCTGCGCGCGCGCCTGCGCGCGCCGCTCGGCCCGTCGTTCCTGCTGGTGCGCGCGTCCTGGGCGTGCCTCGTCGCCAGCCTCGCGCTCGGCGCGCTGATGGCGTTCGGCCTCGCCCCCGAGCGCGCGCCGGTCCTGTTCGGCCTGCTGCTGGTGCCGGGGTGGCTGCTCACGTTCCTGCTCGGGGTGATGCAGCGCATCGTGCCGTTCCTCGCCTCGGTGCATGCGTTCTCGGGCGGGCGGCCGCTCGCCTCCGCGCTCACGCCGCCGCGCCTGCTTGCCGCGCACGCGCTGCTGCACCTTGGCGCGCTGGCGCTGCTCCTTGCCGGATGGCATGCCGCGGGCGCCGCCGCCGGCCTTGCCGGGGCGCTGGCGTACGCCGCATTCTTCGTTTACGTTCTATGGAAGGCTCGCCATGACCCACGCTCGCGCCATCAGCCGGCAACTGCATGAGGAGCACGCCGCGACGCTCGCCCTGTGGGGCCGCGTCGAGCAGAGCCTCGCCGCCGGCAAGCACGACGCGGCGCTGATGCGCGAGGCGGCCACCGCGCTCGCCGGCGAGATCGAGCGCCACTTCGAGTTCGAGGAGACGCAGCTCTTTCCGCGGCTTGCCGCCGCGGGCGAAGGCGACATCGCCGCGCTCCTCGTCGAGGAGCACGCCGCGATCCGCGAGGCGGGCGCGCGCTTCATGGCGCTCGCCAACGCCGAAACGCCGCCGCCGGAAATCCGCACGCTCGCGTTCGAGCTCGCCGAGCGCCTCGTCACCCACGTGCAGAAGGAGGAGATGGCGCTGCTGCCCGCGCTCGACGACCTGCTGGACGAGGACGCCGACCGCGAGCTGCAGCTCGCCTACGCATCATGACGACCCGATCGAAAGCGCTGCAGATCCGCCGCCTCGCGCCCGGCGACATGGACGCCGTGGTGGCGCTCGACGCGCCGCTCGCCGGCCGCACGCGCCGCGCCTACTTCGAGCGCCGGCTCGCCGTCGCGCTGCGCCAGCCCGAGCTGCACCTGCAGTTCGCTGCGGTGTCGGGCAATGACTTTCTCGGCCACGCGCTGGCGCGGGTGCTCGAGGGCGAGTTCGGCCACGTGCAGCCGGCGCTGCGGCTCGAGGTGATCAGCGTCGCGCCCAAGGCGCAGCGCCGCGGCATCGGCCGCGCGCTGCACGTCGCGCTCGAGGAGGAGGCGGGCAAGCGCAAGATCGGCGAGCTGCGCACCGTGGCCGCCTGGCGCGACCACGACCTCCTGCGCTTTCTCGACGGCCTGGGCTACGCGCTGGCGCCGAGCCAGGTGCTCGAGTGCGCGGTGCAGGGCAGCGCGCTCCTCAAGCGGCCGGAGCAGGCGCGCGACTCGGTCGACGTGCGCACGCTGTCGGCGAAGGACCTGGAGGATGTGGTGCGCGTCGACCGCCACGTCACCGGGCGCGAGCGCGGCGCGTACGTGAAGCACGCGCTGGACGAGGCGCTGCGCGAGTCGGGGGTGCGCATCTCGCTCGCCGCGCGCGTCGACGGCGTGGTCTGCGGCTACGTCATGGCGCGCGCCGATCTCGGGGATTTCGGCCGTACCGAGCCGGTGGCGGTGCTCGATACCATCGGCGTGTCGCCCGAGTATGCGCACCGTGGCGTGGGGCGGGCGATGCTCGAGCAGCTGTTCCTCAACATGCAGGCGCTGCGCATCGAGCGCGTCGAGACCGTGGTGGAGGCGCGCGCGGTGGAGCTGCTCGGCTTCTTCCAGGGCGCGGGGTTCGCGCCGGCGCAGCGGCTCGCGTTCGTCAAGCCCTTGGCCGCGTAAGGCCGGCGAACATCGCCGCGTTCGGGCAATCCGCGGGCTGCGGCTCGCCGGCGGCGAGGCGCTGCTGGCATTCCTCGTTGGAGCTGCAGAGCGCGCAGCGGCGCGCCGCGTTCGCGAGCGATTCCTCGCCGAGCTGCTCGCCCGCTTCGGCCGAGGTGACGCCCTTTTGCCTGAGCATGCCGTGGAGCGGCAGGGGCGCCCCGTCGCGCATCACCTTGCGCCACGCGGCGGCGAGGCCGTAGGCAAAGACCGCGAGCGCGACGACCGCGACGACGGCGACCAGCGTCATGACGGGGTCCATGTGACCTCCTTGTTGCTGCGACCACGCTACCCCGTTGCCGCCGGCGCGTCTTGATCTAGCGCAAGCTAGAATCGCGCGACCTTGAAGGACCTCTCCTGAACTGGTCGATCCCGGCGAGCGCCGTGTTCTCGGCGCTGGCGATCCACACCCTGTGGGGTGGCAACCCCGTTGCCGTGAAGCTCGGGCTGGAGGTGTTCCCGCCGCTGTGGAGCGGGTTCCTGCGCTTTGCCCTGGGCTGCGTGTGCGTCTACGCCTGGGCGCGGGTCGTGCGCATCCCGATCCGGCCCACACGCGAGGAGTGGCCGGCGATGCTCGCCATGGGCCTGCTGTTCACCGTACAGATCGCGCTGCTGAACTACGGCTTTGGCGGCACCACGGCGGCGAACGGCGCGGTGCTCATCGCCAGCAACCCGATCTTCGGCGTCCTGTTCGCGCACTTTCTCGTCCCGGGCGACCGCGTCAGCGTCGGGCGCGCCATGGGTGTCGTCGTCTCCTTCGCCGGCGTCGGGCTGGTGATCACGCGCGGCGCCGGGCTGTCGGAGGCCGGGATCGGCGACTGGATCGTGCTGGCGAGCGCGTGTTTGCTCGGGCTGCGCCTCGCGGTCGCCGGGCGGCTGCTCAAGCGAGTGAACGACGTGCGGCTCACGTTCTGGCAGATGGTGGTGTCGCTGCCGCTGTTCCTGGTCGGGGCGCTCTGGTGGGAAGAGATCCGGTGGGAGAACATCGGCGCCGCCCCGGTGGCGGGGATTCTGTACCAGGGCATCGTCGTGGCCGGGCTGGCGTTTACGGTGAACTTCTACCTGATGCGCCGGTATTCGCCGAGCGTGATGATCAGCTTCAATTTCGTGTCGCCGGTGGCGGGGGTGCTCCTGGGGGTGGCGATCCTCGGCGAGAGCCTGTCGGCGAGCTTGCTCGGCGGGATGGCGCTGGTGGCGTTGGGGCTGGTGTTGATTGCGCGGCGCTGAGGAGGTGGATAGATTCCGCACAGTGAAGGCGCCGTGAGCAAGGGCTCATCATGCTAGAGAAGTTCGTCCAAGACGCGCTCATTATCTGGGCCACCATCGACCCGATCGGGACGATGGCGCTGTTTACTGCCCTTACGGCGCATATGACCCCTGCGCAGCGTCGAAGGACCGCATATAAGACCATCCTCTACGCTGGCGCCGTCCTGCTGGGATCGATCGTGATCGGTCAAGTGATCCTGAGCGCCATGGGTATCCGTCTGGTTTCTTTCCAGCTTGCCGGAGGCATCATTCTGTTTCTCTTTGGTCTGCAGATGATCTTCGGCTCGGGATCCCAGCCGTCGCGCGCGGAGCCTGAGCACGACATCGCCGTCTTCCCTCTGGCGATTCCTGCCACTGCGACACCCGGCGCGATACTGGCGGTGATACTGCTGACGGACAATCACGTGCACCCGATCCCCGTACAGATCGGCACTGCCTTGATCACCATCGCGGTTCTGGGCGCCACGCTCGTGCTGCTTCTCTTTTCGAGCCGGATAATCGCGGTGATCGGCGTCAGTGGCGCGTCCATACTGACGAGGGTGATGGGGATGATCCTGGCCGCGCTTTCCGCGGAGCTGGTCATGAACGCGCTTGGCTTCGAGCAATGGATCAGGCCGGCGCCATGATCGCCCGAGCGCTTGCGCGATAGGCGGACATGAAAGTCTGCATTGTTGGCGCCTCTGGAAAGCTCGGCAGGTACATGGTGCAGCACGCGCTGGACCGCGGCTACGAGGTCGTCGGCGTGTGCCGGGCGCAGAGCGTCGGCAAGCTCGACGGATTCAAGGGTCGCATCACCGTCTTTCCCGGCGCCACCAACGACCGCGATGTCATCCAGCGTGCTGTCGCGGGCTGCGACGGCGTGCTGACGGTTCTGGCTCCGTGGGGCGTTCAGCAGTACTCGTCCGGCACGGCGCAGGCCGTGCTGGATTTCGCGCGGCCGGACGCACGCCTGATCTTCTCGTGCGGGTGGCATATCACCCGGGACGGCAAGGACGTTTACTCGCGCAAGCTCAGATTCATCGTCAAGGTCTTCGGCGCGCTGGCGCGGCTGCTGCGCTTCGCGGAGCTCGACGACCAGGTCGAGGCTTGCCGCCGCATCTTCGCCAGCAACCGGCGCTGGACGGTCGTACGCGGCAGCGATCTCGAGGAGGGCGAGAGCGAGGGGCTTCCGGTCTGGAGCCAGCACGTGGGCGACCCCATTCTCGAGAGCAACCGCACGCGCCGCATCGATTTTGCGCTCTTCATGGTGGCCGCGCTCGAGAACGATGCGCTCGTTCAGGAGGCGCCGGCAATCGTCGGATGCCGGACAGCGTCGGCGCTTGCACATCGCGAGGACAGGCAAGCCGCCTGAGCGCCCGCGGCATGACGCGGCCCCCCGCGCCCGGTTAAGATCCCTCGCATCGATTCGCGCGCTTCGATGCGCCGAGGCAACTCATGACCCAAACCGCCTCCAAGCTCGTCCGTACGATGTGCCCGATGAGCTGCCACCCGACCCTGTGCGGCATGCTGGCGGAGGTGCGGGACGGGAAGCTCGTCAGCGTCAAAGGCGATGAAGACAACCCCGACAGCCAGGGGTTCCTGTGCATCCGCGGCCAGGCTTCGCG
>JBFFZT010000109.1:0-6202 GCA_041568535.1 Burkholderiales bacterium
ACGAACCGGCGCACGCGGAACACGCGGCCGCTGATCGGTTCCCCGGCCTCGATGTAGCCGTAACCGCTCGCGGGCGCGGTGGGAGGAATGCCGAAGGTCACGAGATGGCCGTCGCGCGCCGCGATGCACGCCTCGGCGACCACCGATTGAAACCCCGCCACGTCTGCGATCACGTGATCCGACGGCTGCACGAGCAGAACAACTTCGGGGTCCGCGCGCACCGCGTGCAGCGCGGCGGCCGCCACCGCCGGCGCGGTGTTGCGGCCCGCGGGCTCGAGCAGCAGCGTGCGCGGCGCGATCCCGATCTGGGCCAGCTGGTCCGCGGCGAGAAACCGCTGCTCGCTATTGGTGACGACGATCGGCGCGCCGCAGCCCGGCATGCCGTGCGTGCGCAGCGCGGTGTCCTGGAACAGCGTGCGCTCGCCGGCGAGCGGCAGGAACTGCTTGGGCAGGAGGCGCCGGGACATCGGCCACAGCCGGCTGCCCGAACCGCCGCACAGAATCACCGGAACGACCGCTGTGGCCAAGAGAAAATCCGTGGTGGAAAACGCTCGCTATTCTAAAGGCGATAATCGCGGCACATGCGCATCCTGGTCACCGGCGCCTCCGGATTCATCGGCAGCCACCTCGGCCCGACGCTCGCCGCCGCCGGCCACGAGGTGCGCTCGTCGCTCGAAGGCTGCGATGCCGTCGTGCACCTCGCCAACATCGCGCACACGTCGGCGAGCGCGCGCGAGCTGCACCGCGTCAACGTCGAGGGCTCGATCGCGCAGGCCAGGGCGGCGCTAGGCGCCGGCGTGCGTCGCTTCGTCTACCTCAGCTCGGTCAAGGCGGCGCTGCCGCAGGACGCCTACGGCCGCGCCAAGGCCATCGCCGAGCAGGCGCTCCAGCAGCTCGACGGCCTCGAGCCGCTCATCCTGCGCCCGCCGCTCGTCTACGGCCCGCGCGTGAAGGCCAACTTCCTCGCACTGATGCGCGCCATCGACCGCGGCTGGGCGCTGCCCTTCGCCGGGATCCGGAACCGCCGTAGCCTCATCTATGTGGGCAACCTGGCCGATGCCATCGTGCGCTGTCTCGAGGCTGGCGTCGTGCGCAAGACGTACGCGCTGAGCGATGGCGCCCCGGTTTCGACGCCCGAATTGTGCCGCGCGATCGCGCGTGCGCTGGGCCGGCCGGCAAGACTGCTGCCGTTTCCGCCGGCGCTGCTCGCCCTGCTGCCGCGCCTGTCGCGGCTGGTCGAATCGCAGGTGGTGGACAACACCACGTTCTGCGCCGAGCTCGACTGGCGGCCGCCGTTCACCCTGGAGCAGGGCCTGCGCGACACCGCCGAGTGGTACCGAGCGCGAGGCGGCTAGAATGCGCGGCATGCTCGCGCTTGCGCCCGTCGCGGCGTTTCTCGTTGCGCTGCTCGCCGCACGACTGCTCCTGACTTCCGCCGCCCGCCGCATCGCACTCGATACGCCGAACGAGCGCTCGCTGCATGCGCGACCGGTGCCGCGCACCGGGGGCATCGCCATCGCCGCCGGCGTGGCCGCGTCGCGTGCGTTCGCCTGGCCGGGGTTGCCCGTGATCCTGGGTGCGGCCGCGGTGCTCGCCGCGGTTTCCTTCGCCGACGACCTCTTCGGCCTGCCCACGCTGGTGCGCCTGGCCCTGCAGTTCGGCGCCGGCGCCGCCGCGCTGTCGTTCGACCTTGAGGTTGCCGCGCCGTTGCTCTTCGTCGTGCTCGTGATCGCGCTGGCGTGGACGGCCAATCTCTACAATTTCATGGACGGCTCGGACGGGCTCGCGGGCGGCATGACGCTCTTTGGCTTCGGCGCCTATGCGGTGGCGGCGCATCTTTCGGGCGCGCAGACGCTGGCCGCGCTTTGCGCATCCATCGGCGCCGCGAGCGCGGCGTTTCTCGTCTTCAACTGGCACCCGGCGCGGCTGTTCATGGGCGACGTCGGCTCGGTGCCGCTCGGCTTTCTCGCCGGGGCGCTCGGGCTGCAGGGCTGGGCCATCGGTGCCTGGCCGCTGTGGTTTCCGTTGCTCGTATTTGCGCCTTTCATGTGCGACGCGACGCTCACCCTGCTCAAGCGCGCGCTGCGTCGCGAGCGCGTCTGGCAGGCGCATCGCGACCATTACTACCAGCGGCTGGTGCGCATGGGCTTCGGCCACCGCGGCACGGCCTACATCGAGTACGCGGTAATGGCGGCGTGCGCCGGGCTCGCGCTTCTGGTGCTGCGCGCGCCGGCGGCGGTGCAAGGTGCGGCGCTGGCGCTCGCCGCTGTGGCGCTGACCGGCGTCGCGCTCTGGGTGGACCGGCGTTGGACGGTGTCGCGGTGAGCGGCGGCCTGGGCTTCGTGGCGCGCGCGCTGCTTGCGTTCCTGCACGACGTGGCCGCAGTCGCTCTGGCGTGGCTCGGGGCGTACTGGCTGCGTTTCAATCTCGAGATTCCGCCTGCCGCCTTCCTGCAGACTGCGTTCGTCGCGCTGCCGGGCGTGATCGCCGTGCACGCGGTCGTGTTCTGGCTCATGGGCCTGTATCGGGGGCTGTGGCGCTATGCGAGCCTGCCGGACCTGCAGCGCATCCTGGTGGCCGTCGGCATCGCCGCGCTCGCCACGCCGACCCTGTTCACGCTGCTCGCGTTTCCCGCGGTCATTCCGCGCTCGGTGTATCTGCTCTGCCCCTTGCTCCTCGTCGGCGCCATGGGCGGCAGCCGCCTTCTGTACCGGGCATGGAAGGAGGGCGCGGTGATGGGCATGGTGCGTCGCCCGACCGCGCGGCCGGTGCTCGTCCTGGGCGCCGGCTCCGCTGCGGCGAGCCTGCTACGCGAGCTGGCCCACAGCAACGAGTGGCGCGCGGTCGGGGTCCTGGACGACGACGCCGGCAAGCACGGCAGCGCGATCCAGGGCGTCAAGATCCTCGGCGCGCTGGATGCGGTGGGCCAGCATGCACTGCGCCTCGGCGTCAGGCGCGCCATCATCGCCATGCCCGGAGCGACGCACCGCCAGCGCAAACGCGCGGTGGATCTGTGCGCGGCCGCCGGCGTGGCCGTGATGACGGTGCCCTCGTACGCCGATCTCGTGGCCGGCAAACTGAGCGTTTCGGCCCTGAGGAACGTGGAGCTCGACGACCTGCTCGGGCGCGATCCGGTGCAGCTCGACGACGCGGGGCTGCGCGGGCTGATCGAGGGCAAGTGCGTCCTCGTCACGGGCGCGGGCGGCTCGATCGGCGCCGAGCTCTGCCGCCAGATCGTGCGCTACGCCCCGCGGCGCCTCGTGCTCCTCGACCTGTCCGAGTTCGCGCTCTATTCGATCGAGCAGGAGTTTCGCGACCGCTTTCCCGGCGTCATCGTGTCGCCCCAGATCGGCGACGCCAAGGCCGCGCCCCGCGTTGGCGACTTGTTCGCGCGCTACCAGCCGGAGCTCGTGTTTCACGCGGCCGCGTACAAGCATGTGCCCCTCCTGGAGGGCGGCAACGCGTTCCAGGCGGTGACGAACAACGTGCTCTCGACGGTAGTCACGGCGCGCGCGGCGCAGGATGCGGGCGCGCAGAAGTTCGTGCTCGTGTCCACCGACAAGGCGGTGAACCCCACCAATGTCATGGGCGCGTCCAAGCGGCTGGCGGAGCTCGCCTGCCAGGCGCTCGCCGGCGCCGGCAGCATGCAGTTCGTGACCGTGCGTTTCGGCAACGTGCTCGGCTCCGCGGGCAGCGTCATCCCGCGCTTTCGCGAGCAGATCGCGCGCGGCGGGCCGATCACGGTGACGCACCGCGATGTCCAGCGCTACTTCATGTCGATGCCCGAGGCGACGCAGCTCGTGCTGCAGGCCGCGCTGATGGGCAAGGGCGGCGAGATCTTCGTTCTCGACATGGGCGAGCCGGTGCGCATCGTGGACCTCGCGCGCCAGCTGATCCGCCTCTCGGGCCTGTCCGAGGACGACATCCGCATCGAGTACACGGGCCTGCGGCCCGGCGAGAAGCTCTACGAGGAGCTCCTCGCGGACGCCGAGCGCACGCTCCCCACGCCGCATCCGAAGCTGCGCGTCGCGCGCGCCAGCGCAAGCGCCAACGGCGCGCTCGTCGACGAGGTGCTCGCCTGGATCGCCGAGGCGCGCGACCCGGGGCCGGACGCGGTGCGCGAGCGCCTGCGCGCCTGGGTGCCCGAATACGCGCCCGCTCCCGGCGGGTCCTCGCGCGAATAGCGCAATAGGTTACCTTGCGCACGCTCTACACCTGGCTGCTCTACGCGGTGTTGCCGTGGCTGTTCGCCCGCCTTTGGTGGCGCGGACGGCGCGAGCCGGGCTACCGCGAGGCCGTCGCCGAGCGCTTCGGCTTCAGTGCGCTGGCGCCCAAGCCCGATCTGCTCTGGCTGCACGCGGTGTCGGTGGGCGAAGCGCGCGCCGTCGCGCCGCTCGTGCGCGCGCTGCAGCGCGCGTACCCCGAGCACGACGTGCTCGTCACCTGCCTCACCGCCTCCGGGCGCGAGACGGTGAAGCAGGTGTACGGCGAGTCGGTGCTCGTGGCGTACCTGCCCTACGACTACCCGCGCGCCGTGCGCCGCTTCCTCGAGCACTTCCGGCCGCGCCTCGGCGTGCTGGTGGAGACCGAGATCTGGCCGAACCTGATGCTCGCCTGCCGGCAGTTCGGCGTGCCCATGGTGCTCGCCAACGCGCGCATGTCGCAGCGCTCGGCGCGCGGCTACCGGCGGCTGGGGCTGCTGTCGCGCCCGGCGTTCGCCTCGCTCGCGGCCACCTGCGCGCAGGGGCCGGCTGACGCGCGGCGCCTGGCGCTGCTCGGCGCGCCGGGAATCACGGTCGCCGGCAACCTGAAGTTCGACATCGTCCCGGATGCCGCGAAAGCGGCGGAGGGCCGCGCGTTTCGCGAGGCGCTCGGCGCGCGCAAGGTGCTGCTGCTGGCCAGCACGCGCGAAGGCGAGGAGGCGCGCCTGCTCGAAGCCTGCGGCGCACCGGACGACGCGACGCTGCTGGTCATCGTGCCGCGCCACCAGCAGCGCTTCGACGCCGTGGCGGCGCTCGCTGAACGCATGGGCTACGCGGTGGCGCGGCGCAGCCGCGGCGAGGCGCCGCGCCCCGGGCGGCGCCTGTACCTCGGCGACACGATGGGGGAAATGGCCTTCTACTACGCGCTCTGCGATGTCGCGGTGATCGGCGGCAGCTTCGAGCCGCTGGGGGGCCAGAATCTGATCGAAGCCTGCGCCGCCGGCGCGCCGGTGATTGCAGGGCCGCACATGTTCAATTTTGCCGACGTCACGCGCCTTGCCGTGCGCGCGCACGCGGCGCTGCAGGTGGCGGATGCGGCGGCGGCGCTTGAAGCGGCGCGCGCATTGCTCACCGACGAGGAGCGGCGCGCCCGCATGGGGCTCGCGGGCAGGCGACTGTGCGAGCGCCACCGCGGCGCCGCGGAGCGCCACCTGGCCGTGTGCCGCAAGCTACTTACTGCGCCAGCGCGCGGCTGACGTCCTCGAGATCCTGCTCGCGCAGGGCGCCGGCGGCGGCCTTCAGGCGTAGGAAGTTGGTGATGGTGTTGTAGCGCGCGACCGCCAGGTCGCGGCGCGTGGAGAACACCTGCTGCTGCGCGTTCAGCACGTCGATGTTGATGCGCACGCCCACCTCGTAGCCCAGGCGGTTGGACTGCAGCGCGCTCTGCGAGGACACGAGCGCCTGCTCGAGCGCGCTGATCTGCGCGATGCCGTTGATCACGGCGAGGTAGGCCTGGCGCGTGGCCAGGGCGGAGGTGCGCCGCGCGTTCTCCAGTTCCTGGCGCGTGCGCTCCAGGTTGTAGGCGGCTTCGCGCTCGCGCGAGGTGATGCCGCCGCCCTGGTACAGCGGCACCGTGAGCTGCAGGCCCACGGAGCTGTTGTTCACCTCGCTGCCGGTGCTGGAGAGCTGGGAGGCGGACTGCGACGTGTAGCTGTGGCTCGCCACCAGGTCGAGCGTCGGATGATGGCCGGCACTGTTCCTCTGCGCCTCGAGCCGGGCGATCTCCACGGCCGCGTCCTGCACCAGCACGGTGTAGCTCTGCTTCTCCGCCAGGCTCACCCAGCTTTGCATGTCGTTGGGTTGCGGCGGCGAGAGCTTGACGTCGGGCCGCAGGGTCTTGAGCTCGCCGTACTCCTTGCCCGTGAGCTGCTGCAGCGCGCGACGGCGCACCTCGACGTCGTTTTGCGCCGAGATCTCCTGCGCCACCGCAAGGTCGTAGC
>JBFFZT010000110.1:0-6198 GCA_041568535.1 Burkholderiales bacterium
GGAACTCGCGCGCGCCCTCGGGCGTGGATTTGTAGAGCACCGGGGTCTCGATGTCGATGAAGCCGTGCGCGTCGAGAAAGGCGCGCGCTGCCGACGCCGCGCGGTGGCGCAGGCGCAGGTTCTTCTGCATCGGCTCGCGCCGCAGATCGAGCACGCGGTGCTCGAGCCGCACCGCCTCCGAGAGGTTGTCCTCGTCGACCTGGAACGGCGGCGGCGCCGACGGGTTGAGGATCTCGACGGTGTCGGCCAGCACTTCGACCGCGCCCGACGGCAGGTTCGGATTGACCGTGCCCTCGGGCCGCGCGCGCACGCGGCCGGTGACGCGCAGCACGAACTCGCTGCGCACGCGGTCGGCCGCCTTGAACGCCTCGGCGCGGTCGGGGTCGCACACCACCTGCGCCAGGCCCTCGCGATCGCGCAGGTCGATGAAGATCACGCCGCCGTGGTCGCGGCGCCGGTGCGCCCAGCCGGCGAGCGTCACCTCGCGGCCGACGAGCGCGGCCGAGAGCTCGGCGCAGTAGTGCGTGCGCATGGCGGCGCCTACTTGCCCGGGCCGGGGGCGACCACGCCCATGGAGATGATGTACTTCAGCGCGGCGTCGACCGACATGTCGAGCTCGATCACGTCCTTGCGCTGCACCATGACGAAGTAGCCGCCGGTCGGGTTCGGCGTGGTCGGCACGTACACGCTGACGTAGTCGCCCGGCAGGTGCGTAACGACGTCGCCGCCGGGCCGGCCGGTGAGGAACGCGATGGTCCACATGCCTTCGCGCGGCCACTGCACGAGCAGCGCCTTGCGGAACGCCTGGCCGCTCGAGGAGAACAGCGTGTCCGAGATCTGCTTGACGCTCGAGTAGATCGAATTGACCACCGGAATGCGGTGCAGGATCTCGTTCCACAGATTCACCAGGCGCGCGCCGAGGAAGTTGGTGGCGAGCACGCCGGTGACGAAGACGATCACCAGCGTCAGGATCACGCCCAGCCCCGGGACGTGGAAGCCGAGGAAGCTCTCGGTGCGCCACTGCGGCGGCAGCAGCAGCAGAGACTGGTCGAGCGTCACCACGATCAGGTCGAGGACCCAGATGGTGATGACCAGCGGGATCCAGATCAGCAGTCCGGCGATGAAGTACTTGCGCACGCGTCTCTCTGCAAAGAAAAAAGCCCAGCTCGCGCTGGGCCGGTGGCGAGCCCGGCTAGCGGCTCAACTGCCCGAGTTCGCGGCCGCCGGCGCCTTGGCCGGCGCCGCCTTGGTTTCGCCCTTGGTCCCCGACTGCGACTTCGCGTCGGCCCCGGACTTGGCCTCGGCCTTGACCTCGGCCTTGGTCTCGGACTTGGACTCCGGCTTGGCTTCGCCCTTGGCGTCCGGATTCGCTGCCGCCGGCTTCGCGGCGCTCTTGAAATCCGTCGCGTACCAGCCGCTGCCCTTCAGCTGGAAGCCCGCCGCGCTCACCAGCTTGCGAAACGCCGGCTTGCCGCAGGAGGGGCAATCCGTGAGCGGCGGCTCGGAGACCTTCTGCAGGTACTCGTCCTGAAACCCGCAGTCCGCACAGCGGTACTCGTAGATCGGCATGGTCGCTAGGCAAGTTCCTGAATCGGCGCGAATTATAGCGCCATCGGCGGCCTAGAACGGGATGTCGTCGGCCATGTCGTCGAACTTGCCCGCCGGCTTCTTCGCGGCGGGCCGGCTCGCCGGCTCGCTGCGGGGCTCGGAGGCATCGCCGCCCGCCGACGGCGCCGCCCGCGGCTCGCCCGAACCGGCGCGCGACCCGAGCATCTGCATCACGTCGCCGCGGATCTCCGTGCTGTAGCGGTCGTGGCCTTCCTTGTCCTGCCACTTGCGCGTGCGCAGGCTGCCCTCGACGTATACCTGCGAGCCCTTCTTGAGGTACTCGCCCGCGATCTCCGCAAGGCGGCCGAAGAATGCGATGCGATGCCACTCGGTCGCTTCCTTCATCTCGCCGCTCGCCTTGTCCTTCCAGCGATCGGTGGTGGCGACGCGGATGTTGGTGACCGCTTCGCCGCTCGGCAGGTACCGCGTCTCGGGGTCCGCCCCCAGGTTGCCCACTACGATGACCTTGTTGACCGATGCCATGGCTACCTCCCTTTGACCGTCCCCATCGTAAACGACTCAGCGGCGATCCGGTTGACCGGACGCATGCCGTAGGCGATGACAAACCAGGCGAGCGCCAGCGCCGCGCCAACGCCGAACACCGCGGCCGGGCCGAAGCGCCCTGCAAGCCAGCCGCCGAGCACGCCGCCACAGAACAGGCCCAGGGTCTGCGTGGTGTTGTAGACGCCGATCGCGGCGCCGCGTACCTGGGCCGGCACGAGCCGCGAGACCAGCGAGGGAATGAGCGCCTCGAGCACGTTGAAAGCGCAGAAGAACGCGAGCAGCAGCACGGCGAGCAGCGTCACGTGCGCCCCGGACAGCATCAGCCCGCCTTGCGCCAGGACCAGCAGCGCGATCGCAACCAGCATCACGCCCCGCCCCGCGTTGCGCCGGTCGGCGTGCAGCACGAAGGGCAGCATCAGCGCAAACGACGCCAGCACCACCGGCAGGTAGAGCTGCCAGTGCGCCGCCAGCGGCAGGCCGGCGGCGACCAGCAGCGGCGGCACGACGACGAACATCGCCATCTGCACGAGATGCAGGACGAAGATGCCCGCGTTGAGCCGCATGAGCTGCGGATCGCGCAGCGCCGCGCGCAGCGCCCCGGGCGTGCCGGCACCGCGCGGCACCGCGCGCGCCGGCACCTCCGGCACCAGCCAGACGACGACGCCGATCCCCGCCAGCGCCAGCACGCCGGTCAGCGCGAACAGCCCGCCCATGCCGATCACGGGGTAGAGCGCGGGCGCCGCCACCAGCGACAGCGCGAAGCTGAAGCCGATGGTCGCGCCGATCATGGCCATGGTCTTGACGCGATGCTGGTCGCGCGTCAGGTCGGCGGCGAGCGCCATCACCACCGCCGAGATCGCGCCCGCGCCCTGCAGCGCGCGGCCGGCGATCGCGGTCCAGATGTGCTCGGCGCCCGCGGCGAGGAAGCTGCCGGCGGCGAAGATCACCAGACCGATCACCATCACGGGCTTTCGGCCCCAGCGGTCGGACGCCATGCCGAAGGGCACGTGCAGCACCGCCTGCACCAGGCCGTAGGCGCCGAGCGCCGCGCCCACCAGCACCAGGTTGCTGCCGCCCGCGAGCTGCGGCGCGTGCACCGCGAACACCGGCAGGATGAGAAACAGGCCGAGCATGCGCAGGCCGAAGATGCCGGCGAGCGAGGCGCCCGCCCGCAGCTCCTGGGCGCTCATGCGCTGTGCATCCATCACGGGAGAAGAAAGGCTGGAAACGGTGATCCGGAACTCGCTATAGTAGCAAGTTTACTTTCGCCCTCCGGAGCGATGGACACCCACGGCACCCTGCGCATTCGCGGCGCGCGCACGCACAACCTGAAGAACCTGAGCGTCGAGCTGCCGCGCAACCGCCTGGTGGTGATCACCGGCCTCTCGGGCTCGGGAAAATCCTCGCTCGCCTTCGACACGCTGTACGCCGAGGGCCAGCGCCGCTACGTCGAGTCGCTGTCGGCGTACGCGCGCCAGTTCCTGCAGCTGATGGAAAAGCCGGACGTCGACCTGATCGAGGGCCTGTCGCCCGCCATCGCCATCGAGCAGAAGGCGGGCAGCCACACCCCGCGCTCCACGGTCGGCACCATCACCGAGATCCACGACTACCTGCGGCTGCTGTTCGCGCGCGTCGGCACGCCGTACTGTCCCGAGCACGGTCTCGCGCTGCAGTCGCAGTCGGTGGGCCAGATGGTCGACCACGTGCTCGCGCTGCCCGCCGACACGCGCCTGATGGTGCTTGCGCCGGTGGTGGCGGGGCGCCGCGGTGAGCAGGCCGAGCTGCTCGACGAGCTGCGCGCCCAGGGCTTCACGCGCGTGCGCGTCGACGGCAAGGTGCACGAGCTGGACGCGGCGCCGCGGCTGGCGAAGAACGTGAAGCACACGGTCGAGGTGGTCGTCGATCGGCTGACGGTGCGCGCCGAGGCCAAGCAGCGGCTCGCCGAATCGTTCGAGACGGCGCTGCGCCACGCCGACGGGCGCGCCGTCGCCGTGGAGGCCGATTCCGGGCGCGAGCACCTGTTCTCGGCGAAGTTCGCCTGCCCGGCGTGCAGCTACGCGCTCGCCGAGCTCGAGCCGCGCCTGTTCTCGTTCAACAACCCGGCCGGCGCCTGCCCGCGCTGCGACGGCCTCGGCGCGGTCGAGTTCTTCGACCCGAAGCGCGTCGTCGCGCACCCCAATCTGAGCCTCGCGGGCGGCGCCATCCGCGGCTGGGACCGGCGCAACCATTTCTACTACGCGCTGCTGCAGTCGCTCGCCGCGCACTACGGCTTCGACATCGAAACGCCGTGGGAAGCGCTCGCCGACGAGGTGCAGAACCTGGTGCTGAACGGCTCGGGCAGCGAGCGCATCGCCTTTCGCTACCTGAACGAGCGCGGCCGCAGCACGGTGAAGGAGCACGCCTTCGAGGGCGTGGTGCCGAACCTCGAGCGCCGCTACCGCGAGACCGAGTCGAGCGTGGTGCGCGAGGAGCTCGCCAAGTACCGCAATACGCGCGCCTGCCCGGACTGCGAAGGCACGCGCCTGCGGCGCGAGGCGCGCCACGTGCGCGTCGCCGGCATGACCATCCACCAGGTGTCGTGCTGGCCGCTGCGCCAGACGCAGGCGTTCTTCCGGGGCCTTGCGCTGCCGGGCGCGCGCGCCGCGGTCGCCGACAAGATCGTGACCGAGATCGCCGGCCGGCTCGAGTTTCTCGTCAACGTCGGCCTGGACTATCTCAGCCTCGAGCGTGCGGCGCAGACGCTCTCGGGCGGCGAGGCGCAGCGCATTCGGCTCGCCAGCCAGATCGGCTCGGGCCTGACCGGCGTGCTCTACGTGCTGGACGAGCCCTCGATCGGGCTGCACCCGCGGGACAACGGCCGCCTCATCGAGACGCTGAAGCACCTGCGCGACCTCGGCAACTCGGTGATCATGGTCGAGCACGATGCCGAGGCGATCCTCGCCGCCGACCACGTGGTGGACATGGGCCCGGGCGCCGGCGAGGCGGGCGGCGCCATCGTCGCCGAAGGTCCGCCGGAGGCGATACTTGAAAGTGAGCAGTCGCTGACCGGCAAGTACCTGTCGCATCGGCTGGCGATCGACGTTCCCCGGCAGCGGCACCGGCGCAACCCGCGCCAGCTGCTGCGCATCGCGGGCGCGAGCGGCAACAACCTCAAGCAGGTGGCGCTCGACCTGCCGGTCGGGCTGCTCGTTTGCGTCACCGGCGTCTCCGGCTCGGGAAAGTCCACCCTCGTGAACGACACGCTGTACCGGGCGCTCGCGCGGCACCTGTACGGCAGCGCCGATGAGCCTGCGCCGCACGAAGCGATTTCGGGCCTCGAGCACTTCGACAAGGTGGTGAGCGTCGACCAGAGCCCGATCGGGCGCACGCCGCGCTCCAATCCGGCGACCTACACGGGCCTGTTCGCGCCCATTCGCGAGCTCTACGCCGGCGTGCCGGAGGCGCGCGCGCGCGGCTACGACGCCGGGCGCTTCTCGTTCAACGTGAAGGGCGGGCGCTGCGAAGCCTGCCAGGGCGACGGCCTGATCAAGGTCGAGATGCATTTCCTGCCCGACATCTATGTGCCCTGCGACGTGTGCCACGGCACGCGCTACAACCGCGAGACGCTCGAGATCCGCTACAAGACGAAGACCATCCACGACGTGCTGCAGCTGACGGTGCGCGAGGCGCACGCGTTCTTCGGCGCCGTGCCGGTGCTGGCGAGAAAGCTACAGACGCTGCTCGACGTCGGCCTGGGCTACGTGCAGCTCGGCCAGTCGGCGACCACGCTCTCGGGCGGCGAGGCGCAGCGCGTCAAGCTCTCGCTCGAGCTGTCCAAGCGCGACACCGGCCGCACGCTCTACATCCTGGACGAGCCCACCACCGGGCTGCACTTCCACGACGTCAAGATGCTGCTCGAGGTGCTGCATCGCCTGCGCGATGCCGGCAATACCGTGGTGGTGATCGAGCACAACCTGGATGTCATCAAGACCGCCGACTGGGTGGTCGACCTCGGCCCGGAAGGCGGCGACGGCGGCGGGCGCATCGTCGCCCAGGGCACGCCCGAGGCGGTGGCCAGAGTCACGGCCAGTCACACCGGACAGTACC
>JBFFZT010000111.1:0-6177 GCA_041568535.1 Burkholderiales bacterium
CCGAGCCGGCGATCATCGTCATGGAAAAGGCGTTCCACGGACGCTCGCTCGCCACGCTCTCCGCCTCCGGCAGCCGCAAGGTGCAGGCCGGCTTCGAGCCGCTGGTGCAGGGCTTCGTGCGCGTGCCGCTGAACGACCTCGACGCGGTACGCCAGGTGGCCGAGCGCAACAAGAACGTGGTGGCGGTGTTCGTCGAGCCGATCCAGGGCGAGGGCGGCATCAACCTCGCGCGCATGGAATACCTGCGCGGCCTGAAGGAGATCTGCGACCGCCACGAGTGGCTGTTCATGTCGGACGAGGTGCAGTGCGGCCTCGGGCGCACCGGCAAGTGGTTCGTCTATCAGCACGCCGGCATCGAGCCCGACGTGGTGCCGCTCGCCAAGGGCCTCGCCTCGGGCGTGCCGGTGGGGGCCTGCGTCGTCGGCCGGCGCGCCAAGGGGGTGTTCAAGCCGGGCAACCACGGCTCGACCTTCGGCGGCAATCCGCTCGCCATGTGCGGCGTGGTGACCACGCTCGACACCATGAAGGAAGAGGACCTGCTGACCAACGCCGTACAGGTCGGCAACGCCATCCGCGACGGCCTGGCGGCGGCGCTGAAGGACGTCGCCGGGGTCACCGAGATCCGCGGCATGGGCATGATGATCGGCGTCGAGCTCGACCGGCCCTGCGGCGACATCGTGAAGACGGCGCTCGAGCGCGGCCTGGTGGTGAACGTCACCGCCGAGAACGTGATCCGCCTCCTGCCGCCGCTCGTCATGAACGCCGACGAGGGCCGCCAGGTGGTCGAGCGCCTGGCGCCGATCGTCCGCGAGTTTCTCGCCACGTCCGCCGCTCCCGCCGCGCGCGCCGCCGCGGCGCGCTGAGGCCGGAGGGCGTCCGCGCATGGCGAAGCTGCGCCATTTCCTGCAGTTCAACGACCTCTCGGGCGCCGAGCTGGCGCACCTGTTCGCGCGCACCAAGTGGATCAAGGCGCAGTTCAAGCGCTACAGGCGCTACTGGCCGCTCGAAGACCGCACGCTGGTGATGATCTTCGAGAAGCAGTCCACGCGCACGCGCCTGTCGTTCGAGGCCGGCATGCACCAGCTCGGCGGCGCGGCGATCTTCCTCTCGACGCGCGATTCGCAGCTCGGCCGCGGCGAGCCGGTCGAGGACGCGGCGCAGGTGATCTCGCGCATGTGCGACATCGTCATGATTCGCACCTTCGAGCAGGCGATCCTCGAGCGCTTCGCCGCGCACTCGCGCGTGCCGGTGATCAACGGCCTCACCAACGAGTACCACCCGTGCCAGGTGCTCGCCGACATCTTCACCTTCGTCGAGCAGCGCGGCCCGATCCGGGGCAAGACCGTGGCCTGGATCGGCGACTCGAACAACGTCTGCAACACCTGGCTGCAGGCGGCGGAGGTGCTCGACTTCAACGTGCACGTGTCGACGCCGCCCGGCTACGAAGTGGAGCCGGAGCGCGCCGGCCTGTACGGCACCGACCACTACGAGGAGTTCCGCGACCCCATGCAGGCGGCGAAGAACGCCGACCTCGTCACCACCGACGTGTGGACCAGCATGGGGTTCGAAGCCGAGAACGAGGCGCGCAAGCGCGACTTCGAGGACTGGCAGGTCGACCTCGAGATGATGAAGGCGGCGAAGACGAACGCGCTGTTCATGCACTGCCTGCCCGCGCACCGCGGCGAGGAGGTGGCGGCCGACGTGATCGACGGCCCGCAAAGCGCGGTCTGGGACGAGGCGGAGAACCGCCTGCATACCCAGAAGGCGCTGATCGAGTTCCTGCTGCTCGGGAAGGTGAAGCCGAAGCGCTAGCGCTTCTTCTTGCCGGGGCCGAGCAGCGGCACGGCCCCGTCCTTCGCCTCACCCAGCAAGCCCGCCTCGCCGTAGACGCGCAGCTTCTCGCGCGTGTCCGCGATGTCGAGGTTGCGCATCGTCAGCTGCCCGATGCGGTCGGCAGGCGTGAAGAACGCCTCGCCCTTCTCCATCGTCAGCCGCTCGGGCTTGTAGGTCAGGTTCGGGCTGCGCGTATCGAGGATCGACCAGTCGTTGCCGCGGCGCAGCTCCAGCGTCACCTCGCCCGTCACGGCGCTCGCCACCCAGCGCTGCGCCGCCTCGCGCAGCATCATGGTCTGCGGGTCGAACCAGCGCCCCTGGTACAGCAGCCGCCCGAGCCGCCGGCCGTTCGCGCGGTACTGCTCGATGGTGTCCTCGTTGTGGATGCCGGTCACCAGGCGCTCGTAGGCGATGTGCAGCAGCGCCATCCCCGGCGCCTCGTAGATGCCGCGGCTCTTCGCCTCGATGATGCGGTTCTCGATCTGGTCGCTCATGCCCAGGCCGTGCCGGCCGCCGATGGCGTTGGCTTGCGTGATCAGCGCGACCGCGTCGGCGCAGCTCTCGCCGTTCAGCGCGACCGGGACACCCGCCTCGAAGCGCACCGAGACCTTCTCGGGCTTCACCGCCACCGCCTCGCGCCAGAAGGCGACGCCCATGATCGGCTCGACGATCGAGAGCCCCTTGTCGAGAAACTCCAGGTCCTTCGCCTCGTGCGTGGCGCCGAGCAGGTTGGAGTCCGTGGAATAGGCCTTCTCGGCGCTCATCTTGTAGTCGAAGCCCGCCTGCTTCATGTAGGCGGACATCTCCTTGCGGCCGCCGAGCTCGTCGATGAAGCGCTGGTCGAGCCACGGCTTGTAGATGCGCAGCTCCGGGTTGGCGAGCAGCCCGTAGCGGTGGAAGCGCTCGATGTCGTTGCCCTTGTAGGTGCTGCCGTCGCTCCAGATGCCGACCGCGTCTTCGCGCATGGCGACGACCAGCATGGTGCCGGTGACCGCGCGCCCGAGCGGCGTGGTATTGAAGTACGTTGCGCCGCCCGTGGAGACATGGAACGCGCCGCACTGGATCGCCGCGATGCCCTCGGCCGCGAGCTGCGGCCGGCATTCGACGAGGCGCGCTTTCTCGGCGCCGTAGGCGAGCGCGTTCTTCGGGATCGCGGCGGTATCCGCCTCGTCGGGCTGGCCGAGATGCGCCGTGTAGGCGTAGGGAATCGCGCCCTTCGCGCGCATCCAGTGCACCGCGGCGCTGGTGTCCAGGCCGCCCGAAAACGCGATGCCGACCTTCTCGCCTTTGGGCAGCGTGCTGAGGATCGTGGCCAAGCTCCGGCTCTCCGAAAAGTGGGGATGATACGTGATGGTGGATAGAATGGCGGCCGTGCGCGCTACTCTCCTGCCGCTGCTCGCTGCCCTGTCGCTGCACTGCGCGGCCGCGCCGTTCGCCGTGCAGCTGGGCGAGACGCGCATGGTGCTCGATGCGCCGCCGGGGTTCGCCGACACGCTCGACCTCGCCTCGCCGCGGTTGGGCGAGCTCGCCGGGAGCCTGACGTCGGCCTCCAACCGCATCCTGCTGTTCGCGCTCACCGACGCCGACCTGCGCCTTTTCAGCCAGGGGGACGTGCCGGCGCTGCACCGCTACGTGCTGGTGGCCACGCCGCGCGCGCTGGAGCGCGAAAGCGTCGGCCTGAGCCAGTTCCGCGACTTCGCCGCGGAAACGGCGCGCAGCCTGGGCGACGCGGCGCAGCCCGAGGACATCAAGGCGTTCCTGCGGGCGGAGTCCGTCGGGCGCGCCAGCGTGCTGCGGGTGCTGCGCCGCGAGCCGCTGGTGGTCTCGAAGCTCATGGGCACGCGCCTGCCGCCACGCCACGGCGACACGCCCCGGTACCTCCTGTTCACGACCACGCATCTGCTGCTGCGCGGCAAGGTGCTGACGGTGTCGGTGTACAGCGGGTTCGCCGATGCGCTCGACAGCACCTGGCTGCTCGACATGACACAGCGGTGGACCGCGGAGCTCCAGCGCCTGAATGGCCGCTAGCGCGCAGACGCGCGCCGCCGCCGGTCCCTACGCCGGCGAAATCGCGCCGGGCTACCGCGCGCCGGATTTCCTGGCGCGCCTTGCCGCGCTGCCGCAGATTCTGGCCGCCGCCGACGCGCGCCTGGTGGCCGCGGGGCGCAACCGCAACATCCGCATCGAGCTGCCGCTCAACGGTCGGACCCTTCCCGTCATGGTCAAGGCGTTTGGCGTGCAGCCCTGGCTCCGGGACCTGCGCGACCGGCGCCGCGGCTCCAAGGCCGAGCGCAGCTGGCGCGCGGCGGCGCACCTCGCGGCGCACGGCGCCGGTACGCCGCCACCGATCGGCTACCTCGAGCGCTGGGAGGGCTCGCGGCTGCGCGAGAGCTACTACCTCGCCGAGTACCAGGACGGCGCCGAGACCTTGCGCGACGCGCTGCTGCGGCTGTTCGACGAGCGCCCGCCGCTCGCGGCGCATTTCGTCGCGCTGCTCGAATGTGTGGCGGCGGGCATCCGCGCCATGCATGCCGCGGGGTTCCAGCACAACGACCTCGGCAACCAGAACGTGCTGCTGCGCCTGGAGGGCGCGGCACGCTGGTCCGGGTTCATGGTGGTGGACCTCAATCGCGGCCGCCTGCGATCCGAGCTCAGCCTGCGCCAGCGCGGGCGCGACCTGTCGCGCCTGGAGCTGCCCTCGGACCTGGTGCAGATGCTCGCGGAGATGTACTGGCGCGGCGTGCCGCCGCGCGCGGTGCTCGCCTGGAACCGCAGGTACCGCCGCCTGTACGGCCTGCAGGTTCTCAAGCGCCGGGCGCTCGCCGCGCTGCGTCGCTGGCGCGGCGTGCCGCGCAACGATGCGCCGGCGCGCGACTACCCGGCGCCGCGCGACGTGTGGATCTGGGACGCCGACACCGCGCAGCCGATCAGCGCCTTGCTGCGCCGCGACCGCGTGCGTCTGTTCCCGCGCTCGCGCTACTGGCACGTGCTCGTTGGCCTGCTGCGCGGCGCGCCGCGCGCCTGGCGCGAGTACCGCGGCCTGCTGCCGCTCGCCTACTCGCAGCCGGTCGAGCTTGCCGGGCGCATCGGCATGGCGCTCGAGCCGACGCCGCGCACGCTCGAGCGCGAGCTCGCGCTGCTCGCGGGGCTCGGGCAGGTCCCCGCGCTGGTGCGCTTCTACCATCACGACTCGGCCGACACGCTGCGCTGGCGTGCAGAGCTGGCGCACGCGCTGCATCGCGCCGGGCACCCGGTGTGCGTGGCGCTGGTGCAGGACCGGCGCGCGGTGCGGGAGCCGGCGTCATGGCGCGCTTTCGCGTTCGAGGTCCTGGGGGCCGTCGCGGGCGTCGTCGAAGCGGTCGAAGTCGGCCATGCCGTCAACCGCGTCAAATGGGGCATCTGGGGCTTCGAGGACCTGCGCGCGCTCTATGCGCCGCTCGCCGAGCTGCAGGCGCGCTTCCCCGCGCTGCGCTTCATCGGGCCGGCGCTGATCGACTTCGAGTATCCCATCGCCTTCGCCGCGCTGCGGGAGTGGCCAAGCGCCGTGCCGCTCGCGGCTCTCTCGCATCACCTCTATGTCGACCGACGCGGTGCTCTGGAGAATCCGCAGGACGGCTTCGGCGCACCCGAGAAGTTCGCCCTCGGCCGCGCGCTGGCGCGCGCCGCCCCGCACTGCGCCGATCGCTTCGTGGTGTCGGAAGTGAACTGGCCGCTGCGCGGCACCGGTGCGCACGCGCCGATTCACGCGCCGTACTTCCCGCCGTGGCGACACGCGGGCGACCCGGGCGCGAGCGAGGACGAGTACGCCGACCATCTGCTGCGCTACCTGTGCCACGCGCTCGGCTCGGGGATGGTGGACCGGGTGTACTGGTGGCGCCTCACGGCGCGCGGTTTCGGCCTGGTGGACGATACCGACCCTGCGGCGCTGCGGCCCCGTCCCGCCTACGACCTGCTGCAGACTTTCCTGCGCCTGGTCGGCACGGGCACGTTCCTCGGCGCGCGGCTGCCGGCGCGGCGCGGCGCGCGCCACGGACGCTACCGCTTCGCCTTCCGGCGCGCCGATGGCGAAATCGTGGCGCTGACCTACGCGCACGGGCCCGAGCTGCCGTTTCCGGCGGACGAGATCTTCGAGCGCGCGGAAGACGCTTTCGGCGCGCCGCTCGCCGGCGCGCCCGCGCGGCTCTCGGGCCGGCCGGTCTACCTGCGCGGCGCCCGCGCGTAGAATCCGCCCCTATGCCCTCTTTCGACATCGTCTCGCAGGTCAACACCCAGGAAGTGAAGAACGCCGTCGAGCAGGCCAACAAGGAGATCCAGAACCGGTTCGACTTCAAGGGCTCGGACGCG
>JBFFZT010000112.1:0-6155 GCA_041568535.1 Burkholderiales bacterium
GACGTGTGGCCGGTGGAGCGCGCGCGGCTGCCGCAGTGGATCAGCGCGCGCCTTGCGCGCCAGCGGCAGAAGGCGGCGCCCGAGGTGCTCGAGTTCCTCGCCGAGCGCGTCGAAGGGAACCTCCTCGCCGCGCACCAGGAGGTGCAGAAGCTGGCGCTGCTCGCGCCGCCGGGCGAGCTCGCGCTGGAGGTCGTGGAGGATGCCGTCGCGTCGGTCGCGCGCTACGACCCGTATGCCGCGGCCGAGGCGCTGGTGGCGGGCGACACCGCGCGCTATGCGCGCGTGCTCCAGGGACTGCGCGGCGAGGGCGAAGCGCCGACCTTCGTGCTGTTTGCGCTCGCCAGCGCCCTGTTCGTGCTGCGCGGCATGGCCGAGGGCAAGAGCGCCGAGCGCCTGTTCGGCGAGCAGCGCCTCTTTAACAAGCCGCTGCAGCGCGCGGTGCAGGCCGCGTCGCGCCGCTACACGCGCGCGGCGCTGGAGGCGGCGCTGTCGCAGGCGGCGTTCATCGACCGCGTGGTGAAGGGCGTGGCGCGCGGCGACCCCTGGGATCAGTTCACTGCCCTGGGGTTAAAATTGGCCGGTGGATCAAAAGCTTGACGTAAGGGCGTACGTGCGCGGCCTGGGCCAGGCGGCGCGCGCTGCCGCGCGCGGCCTGGCGCGCGCCGACACCGACGCCAAGAATCGCGCGCTCGCCGCGATGGCGGCCGGGATCCGCGCCGCCGCGCCGCAACTGCTCGCCGCCAACCGCGATGACGTCGCCCAGGCGCAGAAAGACGGCCGCGACGCGGCGTTCGTCGACCGGCTCACGCTCACCCCGGCGCTCATCGAGCAGATGGCGGCCGGCCTCGAGCAGGTGGCGGCGCTGCCCGATCCGGTCGGCACGCTGAGCGAGCGCGTGCGCCGCCCCACCGGCATCGAGGTGGCGCGCATGCGCGTGCCGCTCGGCGTCATCGGCATCATTTATGAATCGCGCCCGAACGTCACGGCGGATGCGGCCGGCCTGTGCGTGAAGGCGGGCAACGCCTGCATCCTGCGCGGCGGCTCGGAGGCGCTGCACTCCAATCGGGCGATTGCCGGCTGCGTGCGCGCGGGCCTGACCTCGGCGGGGCTGCCCGAGGCGGCGGTGCAGGTGGTCGAGGTGGCCGACCGCGCCGCGGTCGGCGAGCTGATCCAGATGCATGAATACGTCGATATCCTGGTGCCGCGCGGCGGCAAGGCGCTCATCGCGCGCCTGATGCGCGAATCCCGCATCCCGATGTTGAAGCACCTCGACGGCGTGTGCCACGTGTACGTGGACGACGCCGCCGACCCGGCGATGGCGGTGAAGATCGCCGACAACGCCAAGACGCAGCGCTACGGCACCTGCAACACGATGGAGACCCTGCTGGTGGCCGAGGGCATCGCGGCGCGCGTGCTGCCCGAGATCGGGCGCATCTTCCGCGACAAGAAGGTCGAGATGCGCGCCGACGACGCCGCGAGGAAGCTCCTGCCCGGGGCGCAGCCGGCGACTGAAGCCGACTACGCCACCGAGTGGCTCGCGCCCGTGGTCTCGATCCGGGTGGTCAAGGGCGTCGACGAGGCCATCGAGCACATCGCGAAGTACGGCTCGCAGCACACCGACGCCATCGTCACCGCGGACGAGGCGCGCGCGCAGAAGTTCCTGCGCGAGGTCGACTCGAGCTCGGTGCTGGTCAACGCCTCGACCCGGTTCGCCGACGGCTTCGAGTTCGGCCTCGGCGCCGAGATCGGCATCTCCACCGACAAGCTGCACGCGCGCGGGCCGGTGGGCCTGGAAGGCCTCACCACGCAGAAGTTCGTGGTGCTGGGCCACGGAGAAGTCCGGCAGTAGTGCAGACCACCGGGATTCTCGGCGGCACCTTCGATCCGGTACACAACGCGCACCTGGCGCTCGCGCGCGCGGCGCTCGAGCAGCTTCGGCTCGAGCGCATCCTGTGGCTCCCGACCGGCGCCCCGAAGTACCGCCCGGCCGCGAAGACCCCCGCGCCGCACCGCGTCGCCATGCTGCGCCTCGCGCTGGAAGGCGAGCCGCGCTACGTCATCGACGAGCGCGAGCTCGACCCCGCGCATTCCGGCTACACCGTCGACACGCTGCAAAGCCTCGGCGGCAAGCCGGTGCTGCTGATGGGCGCCGACCAGTTCGCCAAGTTCGAGACCTGGCACCGCTGGCGCGAGATCCTCGAGCACGCCGAGCTCGCGGTGTTCGCGCGCCCGGGCTGGAGCGCGCCCGACGGCCGCGCGCGGCACGTGCCGTTCACGCCGATGGCGGTGTCGGCGAGCGACATCCGCGCGCGCCTGGCGCGCGGCGCGGACGTCTCGGCCGACGTGCCGCCGAAGGTGCTCGAGTACATCCGCCGCCACGGCCTGTACCGCTGATGGACATCCGCAAGAAGCAGCGCGCGGTGGTCGACGCCCTCGAGGACGTGAAGGGCCGCGACATCCTGGTGTTCAACGTGGCGAGCCTGTCGCCGTTCTTCGAGCGCGTGGTGATCGCGAGCGGCGACTCCAGCCGCCAGCTGAAGGCGCTCGCCGACAGCGTGCGCGACAAGCTCTCGGCGCTGGGCGCGCGCGTGCACGGCGTCGAAGGCGAAGCGGGCGGCGAGTGGGTGCTGGTGGATCTCGGCGACATCGTGGTGCACGTGATGCACCCGGCGGTGCGCAGCCACTACAACCTCGAGGAGATCTGGGGCGGCAAGCCGGTGAAGCTCGCGGGCCATGATGGCAAAGCTGCTGCTCGTCGCGCACGGCGCTAGGCTGCGCGGCTGGGCCGCGCAGGCGCGCGACGACTACCTCGCGCGCATGCCGCGCGGTTACGCGGTCGAGCTCGCGGCCAAGGTGCCGGCGAATGCGCGCATCGTCGCGCTCGACGAGCGCGGCCGCGAGCTGACGAGCGCGCAGTTCGCCGCGCAGCTCGGGCGCTGGGCCGCCGAGCAGGCGCCCACCGCGTTCGTCATCGGCGGTCCCGACGGGCTGGACGCCGGAACAAAGTCACGCGCCGAACTGCTGCTGCGCCTTACGTCGCTCACGCTGCCGCACGCGCTCGCGCAGGTCCTGCTCGCCGAGCAGCTGTACCGGGCCGCGACCCGGCTCACCGGGCACCCGTATCACCGAGAATAGGAACAGGGGCCGCGCCCCCGTTACCCCCGCAATCGCTTTGCTACACTGCGCCGAGCGGCGCCGCCATGGTCAAAATGCTCGATCGCAGCATCTACCTCGCCTCGCGCAGCCCGCGCCGGCGGGAGCTCCTCGGCCACATCGGCGTCAAGTTCCACCTGCTGCTGTTCAGGAACCGCCCGGGCAGCGCCCCGGACGTCGACGAAGCGCCGCTGCCCAGCGAGAACCCGCGCGACTACGTGATGCGCGTGGCGCGCGACAAGGCGGCCGCGGGCTGGAAGCGCATGCTCGAGCGCAACCTGCCGCCGGCGCCGGTGCTCGCCGCAGACACCACGGTGGCGCTCGAGGGCCGCATCTTCAACAAGCCCGTGGACCGCGCCGAAGCCGAGATGATGCTCGCGGCGCTCTCGGGCAAGCGCCACGAGGTGCTGACCGCGGTGGCGCTGCAGTACGAGGACGAGGTGGAAACTGCGCTCTCGGCCTCCGACGTGCAGTTCCGCGAGCTCTCGAAGGACGAGATCCGCGCCTACGTCGCCACCGGCGAGTCCGACGACAAGGCCGGCGCCTACGCCATCCAGGGGCGCGCGGCCCTGTTCGTCGCCGAGATCCGCGGCAGCCAGTCGGGCATCGTCGGGCTGCCGCTGTACGAGACCGCGCAGCTGCTGCAGAAGATGGGGGGGCGGCGTGAGCGAAGAAGTCCTCGTTAACATCACGCCGCAGGAGACGCGCGTCGCCGTGGTGCATTCCGGCGCCGTGCAGGAGCTGCTCATCGAGCGCGCGGCGAGCCGCGGGCTGGTGGGCAACATCTACATGGGGCGCGTGGCGCGCGTGCTGCCCGGCATGCAGTCGGCGTTCGTCGAAGTGGGCCTGGAGCGTGCCGCGTTCCTGCACGTCGCCGACATCTGGGAGCAGCGCCGCGCCAACGGCGAGGCGGCCAAGCCGATCGAGAAGGTGCTCGCCGAGGGCCAGCCGCTCCTCGTGCAGGTGGTGAAGGACCCGATCGGCACCAAGGGCGCGCGCCTGTCCACGCAGGTGTCGATCGCCGGGCGGCTGCTCGTGTACCTGCCGCAGGATTCGCACATCGGCATCTCGCAGAGGATCGAGGACGAGAACGGCCGCCAGGCGCTGCGCGACCAGGTGAAGGCGCTGGTGCCGCCCGAGGAAAAGGGCGGCTTCATCATCCGCACCCTCGCCGAGGGCGCGAGCGAGGCCGAGCTCGCCGCCGACATCGCGTTCCTGCGCCACCTGTGGGCCGACATCCGCGGCCGCGCGCTCGGCGCCGAGCCGCCGCTGCTCGTGCACCAGGACCTGTCGCTCGCGCAGCGCGTGCTGCGCGACATGGTGACCGAGGCGACCGACGTGGTGCGCGTCGATTCGCGCGAGAACTTCCAGAAGCTGGCGGCGTTCGCCGAGACCTACACGCCGCAGCTGCGGCCGCGCCTCGAACACTACGCGGGCGAGCGGCCGCTCTTTGACCTGTACAACGTCGAGCCCGAAATCGAGAAAGCCCTTTCCCGTCGTGTCGACCTGAAGTCGGGCGGCACGCTCATCATCGACCAGACCGAGGCGATGACCACCATCGACGTCAATACCGGCGGCTTCGTCGGCAGCCGCAATTTCGACGACACGGTGTTCAAGACCAACCTCGAGGCGGCGCAGGCCATCGCGCGGCAGCTGCGCCTGCGCAACCTCGGCGGCATCATCATCGTCGACTTCATCGACATGCAGAGCGAGGAGCACCGCGCCGCGGTGCTGGAGGAGCTGCGCAAGGCGCTGGCGCGCGACCGCACGCGCATGACGGTGAGCGGCTTCACGCAGCTCGGCCTGGTGGAGATGACGCGCAAGCGCACGCGCGAATCGCTCGCGCACGTGCTGTGCGAGCCCTGCCCGGTGTGCGACGGGCGCGGCGCGGTGAAGACCGCGCGCACCGTATGCTACGAGATCCTGCGCGAGATCCTGCGCGAGGCGCGCGCCTTCAACGCGCGCGAGTTCCGCGTGCTCGGCGCGCAGGGCGTGATCGACCTGCTGCAGGAGGAGGAGTCCGGCTCGGTGGCGATGCTCTCGGACTTCATCGGCAAGCCGATCTCGCTGCAGGTCGAGCCGGGATACATGCAGGAGCAGTATGACGTGGTGCTGATGTGACGGACCTCTGCTTTCAATCCGCGAAGAAACTCGCGCGCCTGATCCACGCGCGCAAGCTCTCCGCCACGGAAGTGATGCAGGCCTTCATCGCGCAGATCGAGCGCGTCAACCCGAAGGTGAACGCGATCGTCACCTTCCTGCCCGAGCAGGCGCTGAAGGAAGCCAAGGCGCTCGACCGCAAGAAGGGAAAGAAGCCGCTCCTCGCCGGCCTGCCCATCGCCTACAAGGACAACGTGCCGACGAAGGGCATCCGCACCACCAGCGGCTCGCCCGTGTACCGCGACAACGTGCCCGCGGCTGACCACGCGCTCGTCGAGCGCCTGCGCGCAGCCGGCGCCATCACCCTCGGCAAGACCAACCTGCCGGAGTTCGCCGCCGGCAGCCATACGTTCAATCCTGTGTTCGGCGTCACGCGCAATCCCTTCGACCCGTCGCGGAGCGTGGGCGGCTCCTCGGGCGGCGCGGCGGCCGCGGTGGCAACGGGAATGCTCCCGTTCGCCGACGGCGGCGATCTGGGCGCGTCGCTGCGCAATCCCGGAAATTTCTGCAACGTCGTCGGCTTCCGGCCCTCGCCCGGGCGCGTGCCGCACTGGCCGGCGCTCAACGCGTGGAACACGCTGAGCGTGCTCGGCCCCATCGCGCGCACTGCCGAGGACGCCGCGTTCCTGCTCTCGGCGATGGCCGGGCCGGATGCGCGCGCACCGGTGACGATCAGCGAGCCGGGCTCGATCTTCGCACGGCCGCTGAAGCGCTCGTTCAGAAAGGCGCGCGTCGCCTGGACCAAGGACTTCGGCGGCCTGCCGGTGGAGCCCGCGGTGACCGAGGTGCTGGAAAAGCAGCGCAAGGTGTTCAGGGACCTCGGCTGCGTCGTCGAGGAAGCC
>JBFFZT010000113.1:0-6074 GCA_041568535.1 Burkholderiales bacterium
CGCAGGCATCCAGCGCCGCGCGCGACAGCGCGGCCTCTGCGAGCAGCCGGAACAATGCGGGCGCGACCTCGGGGCGCGTGGACCCCAGGCGCAGCCTGTCAGCAACCGTCATGAAGACCTTTTTGCCACGCCCCCGGGGCGAGGGCAAGGGCCCGAGCGGCTAATTGCAGGGAAAAGTGACAAACCCCACAGTGCCGGGGCGCGCTACGCGACCTGAGCGTCCCGGCGCGACAGCGAGTAGCAGAAGCGCCGCAGGCGCTTCAGGTCGGCTTCCTCGATGGCGTGCCGCAGGAAGCGCATGTTGCGGTCGATCTCGCTCTGGTACAGGCTCGGTCCGTCGAAGTGCGCCGCGGCGTAGCGGTCGACGCCGCCCAGCTTGCGCTCCAGGCGCGCCCGCGCCACGTACTCGTAGAAGCCGGGCGTCTTCAGCATCAGGTCGTCGGGCGAGCTGTAGCGCACGATCTCGCGCCCGTCGGCGAGCTGCTCGCGCGCGATGTGGCCCCAGACGAACTCCGGATACAGGAACTCGCGGCATTTCTCCAGGTACATGCGGTCCGACATCTGCCCGATCAGGTCCGCCGTGCCGACGAGGTAGCCGAGCACGCGGTCCCGGGGGTCGTGCAGCATGATGTCGTCGATGTCCATTTCGTAGCCGGTGAAGTGCACCAGCTTCGCCGCGGCCGGCGCCTCCTCGGCGAAGCCGAGCTGCGGCAGGTAGCGCGCGAGGAAATCGGCGCTGCGGCTGACGTGGATCTTGGTGAACACGGCGCCGTTCTCGACGTGCGCCTCGGAAGCGCGCTTCATGTAGCCGGAATCGTGCAGCAAGGCGACCACCATGCCGAGCATGGCGCGGCGTACCCCGATGCGCTCGTCCGCGGGATGGCTGCGGTCGTGCCCGTCGAGCAGGCGCGCCATGGCGAGCGTCATGTCGAGCGTGTGGCGCAGGTCGTGGTACAGGGTGTCGCAGCGCAGGTACCCCGGAAAGCTGCCTTGAAACAGCGACTTGGTATCGTCGAAGGCGCGCCGCAGCGGGCTCAGGTCGGCGCCCGGATAGCGCGCCGCGAACAGGCGCAGGACCGCGTCCCGGACCTGGTCGGGGTCCTCGACGTTGATCTTGTTGGTGACGTCGTTCTGATTCAGGCGGTCGTGCACTTTTCTGTTCCGCGGGCCTCGAAGGCCCGTTCTTCCTCCGGCACGGATCGAGTCCCGGCATTATCTCGCGGCCGCGCCGGCCAACACAAAAAGTATTTGCCTATGCGCTGCGCCCCGCGCAAGAAAAAGCGAAACGAAAATGGGAGACGGCCGATAAGCCGGGTTCTGTGCGAAGGGGCGAACCCCTTCCGGCAGCCATTCCTCTGGGCCCGAGGTTGCCCTCGGGCTCAAGCCACCTACCCGCAAGCTCGGCCGGGCCGGCCTCGAGCGCTTGCCTATTTGGTGTTGCTCCGGATGGAGGTTGCCCGTTTCACCCCTCGGGTGTGACCCCGAGGACTCGTCTCTGTGGCCCTGTTCGTCGCCTTGCCGCCGCTTGCGCGGCGGTTATGCGCGCCGGGGAGTTACCCCGCATCCCGCCCTGTGGAGCCCGGACTTTCCTCTGTGTCGCCACAGCGGCTGCCTGGCCATCTCCCACCCGCATTCTACGCCTCGGGGCCTTGCTTTCGGGCCGCCGCAGGTCTACACAGGAGCCGAAGGGGCGACCGAAAGGAGGCCGACATGCGCAGACGCCTGTATTTCCTGCTCCCCGACGTGGACAGCGCGCGGCGCACCGCGAACGACCTGCTGCTTGCGCGCATCGAAGACCGTCACATGCACTTCCTCGCGCGCCGCGGCACCGACCTGGGCGAGCTGCACGAAGCGAGCTACCTGCAGAAGACCGACCTCGCGCACGGCGCGGGCCTCGGGCTCGCCATCGGCGGCCTCGGCGGGCTCGCGCTCGGCGCGGTGATCGTCGCCTTTCCGATCGAGGGCACGCAGCCGCAGCTCGTCGCCGTGCTGATCGCCGCCGTGGTGGGCGCCGTGCTCGGGGCGTGGATGGCGAGCATGGCCGCCGCCGCCGTGCCCAACTCGCGGCTGAAGCCGTTTCACGACGCGATCGAGAAAGGCAGGATCCTGCTGATGGTCGACGTGCCGTACAGCAGCGTCGAGCGCGTACGCGAGCTGGTGCTCGCACGCCATCCCGAGGCGCTCAGCGGCGGGGTGGAGTCGCGTTTTCCGGCGTTTCCCTGAGCGGCCGGAAGAAGCGCGCGTCGGCGTAGAACGCGGGGTCCTCGCCCGCGGGCAGCCAGCCGGGAAAGCCGAACACCGGCAGCGGCGCGAGCAGGCGCGGCGAGGCGTCGGCGGGCAGCGCGCCCAGCCAGGCCGCGGCCTGCGTGTCCGCGTCCTGCGCCGGGTCGATGAACAGCGCCTTGCAGGTGATCCCGGGCCGCGGCTCGAGCGCCTGCTCGAGCGTTGCATGCCCCAGCACCAGGAAGCGCATCGCTGCGCGCACGCGCGCGCGCTCGACCCAGAACAGCTCCTGCCAGCGGAATTCGCGGATCAGCCGGTTGAGCGAGGCGTCGGCGCAGGCGACGAGCGCGCCGCCTTCGTCGAAGATCGTGAGCAGGTCGCGCAGGCGCCCGCGCCTGCCGCGCTCCTGCGGGATCGCCGCCGCGTGCAGGGCGTTGATGCGTGCCTTGGTGCGCGGAAAGGCGAGCCAGCACAGCGCGTTGAACAGGTCGTGGCGGTTGCCCGGGCGCGTCTGCACCTCGCCCGACTCGTACAGGTGCACCTCGTAGTACGGGTCGGCGCCCGAGGGCGCGACGAAGCGCAGCGGCCGGCCGCTTTCGGTGCGCAGCCCGGCGCGCGCGGCGGCCGCGTTGAGGGCGTCATGGCCGGGCGCGGGGCCGAGCGCCTCGAGCCACGGCCGCAGCGGATCGAAGATCGGATGGGCTAGACGAGCTTCCAGGGCAGCGTCTCGCCGGCGCGCAGCGGCACGAGCTCCTCGGTGCCGTAGGGCAGCGACGCGGGCACCGTCCATTCGCGGCGCTCCAGCGTGACGCTGCCGGTGTTTACCGGCAGCCCGTAGAACTGCGCCCCGAACCGGCTGGCGAAGCCTTCGAGCTTGTCGAGGGCGCCGGCTTCCTCGAACGCCACGGCGTAGAGCTGGAGCGCGCTGTGCGCCGTGTAGATGCCGGCGCAGCCGCACGCCGCCTCCTTGGTATGGCGCGCGTGCGGCGCGCTGTCGGTGCCGAGGAAGAACTTGGGGTTGCCGGAAGTCGCGGCCTCGACCAGCGCTTCGCGGTGCAGCTCGCGCTTGAGCACCGGCAGGCAGTAATGGTGCGGGCGCATGCCGCCCTGGAACAGCGCATTGCGGTTGAGCAGCAGGTGATGCGCGGTGATGGTGGCGGCGACGTTCGGGCCGGTGACCTCGACGAACTGCGCCGCTTCGCGCGTGGTGATGTGCTCCAGCACCACTTTGAGATTCGAGAAGCGCTCGAGCAGCGGCCCGAGCACCTCCTCGATGAACACCGGCTCGCGGTCGAACACGTCGACCTCGGGGTCGGTCACCTCGCCGTGCACGAGGAGCGGCATGCCCTGCTCCTCCATCTTCTCCAGCGTGTGAAAGCAGCGCGAGATGCGCGTGACCCCGGCGTCCGAATGGGTGGTGGCGCCGGCCGGATACAGCTTGACGCCGTGCACCTGGCCCGAGCGCCGGGCGAGCGCGATCTCCTCGGGCGGGGTGTCGTCGGTCAGGTAGAGCGTCATCAGCGGCTCGAAGCGCGCGCCTTCCGGCAGCGCCGCGATGATGCGGCCGCGGTAAGCGAGCGCTTCCTGGGTGGTGCGCACCGGCGTCTTCAGGTTGGGCATGACGATGGCGCGCGCAAAGCAGCGCGCGCTGTCGGCAAGCACCGCGGCCATGTGCGGCCCGTCGCGCAGGTGCAGGTGCCAGTCGTCGGGACGAATCAGGGTGACGCGGTCCATGGCGCGATTCTACTTGCCGCGCTCGAGCGCCCGCTTGTACAGCGCGTTGCGCGGCGCGCCGGTGATGCGCGCGGCGAGCTTCGCCGCCTCGCTCGCCGGCAGCGCGTCGAGCAGCACCTCGAGCACGCGCTCGGCGGCCTCGGCGTCGGGCGCGGCCGGCGCGCCCGGGCCGACGACCAGCACGAACTCGCCCTGCTGGCGGTGCGCGCCGGCCTCGAGCCAGGCCGGCGCCGCGGCGAGGGGCAAGCGCGCCACTTCCTCGAACTTCTTGCTGAGCTCGCGCGCGATGACGATCTCGCGCTCGCCGCCGAAGCGCGCCGCGAGGTCCTGCACGCACTCGAGCACGCGGTGCGGGGCCTCGTAGAGGATCAGCGGCCAGGGCAGGTCGAGCGCCTCCAGCGCCTTGCGCCGCGCGGCGGCCTTGGGCGGCAGGAAGCCGACAAAGAGAAAGCGCTCGGCCGCAAAGCCGGCCGCGCTGTACGCGGCCAGGGCGGCGCTCGGGCCGGGCACGGGCACGACGCGGATGCCGGCGCGATGCGCCGCCTCGACCAGCAGCGCGCCCGGGTCGGACACGCCGGGCGTTCCGGCATCGCTCACCAGGGCGACGCTGCGGCCGGCCTGCAGCTCGGCGAGCAGCTTGGCGCCCGCCGCGCGCTCGTTGTGCGCGTGCAGGGCGAGCGTCGCGCGCTCGATGCCGTGGCGCGCGAGCAGGGTGCGCGTGGTGCGCGTGTCCTCGCACGCCACGAGGTCGGCCTGGCGCAGGATGTCGAGCGCGCGCGGCGCCGCGTCGGCAAGGTTGCCGATCGGCGTGGCGACGACGTAGAGGATTCCCGGGGGCAAGGTCAACGCGGCGGTGGGGGGCGGCGTTAAGGGTGCCATGAACGCGACGGGCATGCGAGCCGAGGAGCTGTGCGCCGAGCTGCTGCAGAAGGCGGGGCTGCGCATCCTGGCGCGCAACTGGCGCTGCCGGCTGGGCGAGATCGACCTGGTGGCCGAGGAGGGCGCGACCCTGGTCTTCGCCGAGGTGCGGCTGCGCCAGGACGCGTCCTACGGCGGCGCGGCCGAGAGCGTCACCGCGGCCAAGCGCGCGCGGCTGCTGGCCGCCGCGCGCCTGTACCTCGCGGCGCGCGCCGGCGCCGTCGCCTGCCGCTTCGACGTGCTGCTGCTCGACGCGCTCGCGCCGGCGCGCATCCGCTGGATCCGCAACGCCTTCGGCGAGTAAGCGCGAGCCCTGCGCGCGGCGTGTAGAATCAGGCCGCCATGGGTCACGCCGAGCAGAGCGCGGCGCTCGCCGAGCGCGTCGCGGCGCACTTCGCCGACAGCGCGCAGCTGAAGCTAGCGGCGGCGCCGGCCCTCGCCGGCCCGGTGGCGCGCGCCGTCGAGGCGATGGCCGCGTCGCTGCGCGCCGGCGGCAAGGTGCTCGCCTGCGGTAACGGCGGCTCGGCGGCCGACGCGCAGCACTTCGCCGCCGAGCTCGTCAACCGCTTCGAGCGCGAGCGCCCGCCGCTCGCCGCGGTGTCGCTGGCGGCCGACAGTTCCAACCTCACCTCGATCGCCAACGACTACGGCTACGAGCAGGTGTTCGAGAAGCAGGTGCGAGCGCTCGGCCGCAAGGGCGACGTGCTGTTCGCCATCTCCACCTCGGGCAACTCGCCGAGCGTGCTGCGGGCGATGGCCGCGGCGCGCGAGCTCGGCCTGGTGACGGTCGCGCTCACCGGCCGCGGCGGCGGCAAGATGGCCGGCGCGCTTGGCGCCGGCGACGTGCACGTGTGCGTGCCGCACGAGCGCACCATGCGCATCCAGGAGGTGCACCTGCTCGTGCTGCACTGCTTGTGCGACGGAATCGATTGCCTGCTGTTCGGAGTCCAGGAAAAATGAGCCCACTGCGAACCCTCCTTGCGGCCACGGCCGTGACACTGCCCCTGCTGCAGGGGTGCATGGGAATGATGATGGTCGGCACCGGCGTCGCCGTGGCCACCGTCGAGGACCGGCGCTCCACCGGCGCCCAGCTCGAGGACCGCGGCATCGAGCTGCGCGCTTCGAACCGCATCGACGACCGCTTCGGCGAGCGCGTGCACGTGAACGTCACCTCGTTCAACCGCTACGTGCTGCTGACC
>JBFFZT010000114.1:0-6071 GCA_041568535.1 Burkholderiales bacterium
CACCGAGATGGTGATGCCCGGGGACAACATCAAGATGGTGGTGACGCTGATCACGCCGGTGGCGATGGAGCAGGGCCTGCGCTTTGCCATCCGCGAGGGCGGCAAGACGGTGGGCGCCGGCGTCGTCGCCAAGGTGATCGAATAACCACGGGATTCTTTAGGGGCATAGCTCAACTGGCAGAGCGTCGGTCTCCAAAACCGAAGGTTGGGGGTTCGATTCCCTCTGCCCCTGCCAAGAACTGACAATGACCGGAACCGACATCTTCAAGCTCGTGGTCGCCGCCGCCCTGGTGGTGGGCGGCGTCGTGGGCTACTACTGGCTTGCCGACAGCGCGCTGGTGCTGCGCGTGCTCGCCGTGGTGGCGGGGATCGGCGCCGGCGCCGCGGTGGCGAGCCTCACGGCGCCGGGCCGCGAGTTCGTGGTCTTCGCGCAGGAAGCGGTGGTCGAAGTGAAGAAGGTCGTATGGCCTTCGCGCAAGGAGACGATGCAGACGACGGCCGCGGTGTTCGCGTTCGTGGTGGTAATGGCGCTGTTTCTCTGGATAAGCGACAAGACGCTGGAATGGATTCTTTACGACCTGGTCCTCGGATGGAAAAAAACCTGAAACAGACCGAAGCCGGCAAGCGCTGGTACGTGGTGCATGCCTATTCCGGCTTCGAGAAGTCGGTGCAGCGTGCGCTCGAGGACCGCATCTCGCGCGCCGGCATGCAGGACAAGTTCGGCAAGATCCTGGTGCCGGTGGAAGAGGTCGTGGAGATGAAGGGCGGCCAGAAGCACATGTCGGAGCGCAAGTTCTTCCCCGGCTACGTGCTGGTGGAAATGGAGATGGACGACGACACGTGGCACCTGGTGAAGAACACCAACAAGGTCACCGGCTTCGTCGGCGGGTCCGCGATGCGGCCCACGCCCATCTCTGAGAAGGAGGTGAACGCCATCATGCAGCAGATGCGCGAGGGCGTGGAGAAGCCCAAGCCGAAGGTGCTGTTCGAGAACGGCGAGATGGTGCGCGTGAAGGATGGCCCGTTCACCGATTTCCAGGGCACGGTGGAAGACGTCAACTACGAGAAGAGCCGCCTGCGCGTGGCGGTGACGATTTTTGGGCGCTCGACCCCGGTCGAGCTGGAGTTCGGCCAGGTCGAGAAGGCCTGAGACCGCGTTACTTGCACGGGGAGAGCGCCTCGGCGTTCGCTTGCACCCGATAGGAGCCAGACATGGCGAAGAAAGTGGTGGGATTCATCAAGCTGCAGGTGCCGGCGGGCAAGGCCAACCCCTCGCCGCCCATCGGCCCGGCACTCGGCCAGCGCGGCCTGAACATCATGGAGTTCTGCAAGGCGTTCAACGCGCAGACGCAGAAGGTGGAGCCCGGCTTGCCGCTGCCCGTGGTGATCACGGCGTACGCGGACAAGAGCTTCAGCTTCATCATCAAGACGCCGCCGACCACGGTGCTGATCAAGAAGGCCGCCGGCGTCGAATCCGGCAGCCCGAGGCCGCACACCGACAAGGTCGGCAAGATCACGCGCAAGCAGGTCGAGGAGATCGCCAAAGCGAAGACGCCCGACCTTACCGCCAGCGACCTGGAGGCGGCGATGCGCACGGTGGCCGGCAGCGCGCGCTCGATGGGCATTCTGGTGGAGGGCATGTAAATGGCGGCCGTTTCCAAGCGTAGAAAGGCGATCGTCAGCAAGGCCGACCACAACAAGGCCTATGCCGTCATCGACGCGATGAAGCTCATCAAGGAGACCGCGACCGCCAAGTTTGACGAAGCGGTCGATGTAGCCGTGAACCTGGGCATCGACACGTCGAAATCCGACCAGACCGTGCGCGGCGCCGTGGTCCTGCCTGCGGGCACCGGCAAGACGGTGCGCATCGCAGTGTTCGCGCAGGGCGACAAGGCCCAGGCCGCCAAGGCGGCGGGCGCAGACGTGGTCGGCATGGAGGACCTGGCGGAAAGCGTCAAGGCCGGGAAGCTCGATTTCGACGTGGTGATCGCAGAGCCGGCCGCGATGCGCGTGGTCGGTCAGCTCGGCCAGATCCTCGGCCCGCGCGGCCTGATGCCGAACCCGAAGGTCGGCACCGTGACGCCGGACGTCGCGGCAGCGGTGAAGAACGCGAAGGCGGGCCAGGTGCAGTTCCGCGCCGATAAGACCGGCATCGTGCAATGCACGATCGGCCGCGCGTCGTTCACGCCCGAGCAGCTGCGCGACAACCTCGCGGCGCTGGTCGACGCGCTGAACAAGTCCAAGCCGCAGCACACGAAGGGCGTGTTTCTGAAGAAGCTCTCGGTGTCGAGCACGATGGGGATCGGGGTGCGCGTCGACCCCGCGACGTTGCAGGCGCAGTGAGGAACGATGGAACTTTGGGCCGCTGTTCCTCTGGAACAGCAGCTGTCAAAGACCGTAGGGGCCCGATGGGCTTAAACCGGCAGTTGCCCTACGCAGACGGCGCACCCGAAGCAGGAATGCATGTGCGGTTCCTGATTCAAGGTCGCCAGGGTGGAGGTCCGGAAACGGGCTTCCGTTTGATCAACGCAAGGAGGTAGACCTTGAGTCTCAGTCTGGAGCAGAAGCAGGCGGTCGTTTCCGAGATCGCAACGCAGCTGGCGAAGGCGCAGGCGGTCATCGTCGCGGAGAACCGCGGCCTGAGCGTCGAAGCGGTCACCAGCCTGCGCGCGAAGGCGCGGAAATCCGGCCTCTACCTGCGCGTGCTGAAGAACACGCTCGCGCGGCGCGCCGTCAAAGGCACGCCGTTCGAAGGGCTGGCTGGGCAGCTGTCCGGTCCGCTGATGTACGGCATTGCGCAGGACCCCGTGTCGGGGGCCAAGGTGCTGGCGGATTTCGCCAAGGAGAACGAGCTTTTCATCATCAAGGGCGGGGCGATGGCCAACGCCATGATGTCCACCACGGACATCAAGACGCTGGCCACCATGCCCAGCCGCGAAGAGCTGCTGGCGAAACTTGCAGGCACTTTGCAGGCCCCGATCGCGAAGCTCGCGCGCACGCTGAACGAGGTCCCGGGCAAGTTCGCCCGGGCGCTCGCCGCCGTGCACGCCGCGAAGGAAAAAGCGGCCGCTTAATCAGGAACCCATTCGAGTCAGGAGATAGATCATGGAACGTGCACAGATTCTGGAAGCGATTTCGAGCATGACCGTCCTCGAGCTTTCGCAGCTCATCAAGGACGTGGAAGAAAAGTTCGGCGTGTCGGCGGCCGCGGCGGTAGCGGTTGCCGCGCCGGCGGGCGGCGCCGCCGCCGCGGGGGCTGCTGCGGAAGAGAAGACCGAGTTCACGGTCGTGCTCGCCGCCACCGGCGAGAACAAGGTGAACGTGATCAAGGCGGTGCGCGAGGTGACGAGCCTGGGCCTCAAGGAGGCCAAGGACCTGGTCGACGGCGCGCCCAAGCCGGTCAAGGAAGGTGTCTCCAAGGCGGAGGCGGACGCCGTCGCCAAGAAGCTCACCGACGCTGGCGCGAAGGTCGAGATCAAGTAAGGAACTTCGGAATCCGGGGTGGGTCATAGCGACCCTCCCCGGAAACCGGCCAAGGAAAGCGCCCTCGCAGCTGAGGGCTTTTTCCTTGTCATTTCAGGAACTTGCGGCCAGGAGCCTTCATGACCTATTCGTTGACCGAGCGTAAACGCATCCGCAAGAGCTTCGCCAAGCGTTCCACGGTGCAAACCGTGCCGTTTCTGATCGCGACGCAGCTCGAGTCCTATACCGCGTTCCTGCAGGCGCACATGGCGCCGGAAAGCCGCCGGAACGAGGGCCTGCAGGCGGCGTTCACCTCGATCTTCCCGATCACCAGCCACTCCGGCAACGCGCGCCTCGAGTTCGTCAGCTTCCAGCTCGGCGAGCCGCCGTTCGACGTGAAGGAGTGCCAGCAGCGCGGCCTCACCTACGCGAGCCCCCTGCGCGCCAAGGTGCGCCTGGTGATCCTCGACAAGGACGCGCCCAAGCCCACCACCAAGGAAGTGAAGGAGCAGGAGGTGTACATGGGCGAAATCCCGCTCATGACCACCACGGGCTCTTTCATCATCAACGGCACCGAGCGCGTCATCGTGTCGCAGCTGCACCGCTCCCCGGGCGTGTTCTTCGAGCACGACCGCGGCAAGACGCACAGCTCCGGCAAGCTGCTGTTCTCGGCGCGCGTCATCCCCTACCGCGGCTCGTGGCTCGACTTCGAGTTCGATCCGAAGGACGTCGTCTACTTCCGCGTCGACCGCCGCCGCAAGATGCCGGTGACGATCCTGCTGAAGGCGCTCGGCTTCACGCCCGAGCTGATCCTGAAGGAGTTCTTCGATTTCGACGGCTTCCACCTCGAGCCGAACCACGTGCTGTTCGAGGTGGTCCCCGAGCGCCTGCGCGGCGAAGTCGCGCGCTTCGAGATCACCGACAAGTCCGGCAAGACCATCGTCGCCAAGGACAAGCGCATCACCGTCAAGCACATCCGCGACATGGAGGCGGCGGGCATCAAGAAGATCGTGGCCCCCGACGATTTCCTCATCGGCCGCACGCTCGCGCACAACGTGGTGAACGCGGAAACCGGCGAGATCATCGCCAGCGCCAACGAGGAAGTCACCGAGACCCTGCTCGCCAAGCTGCGCGAGGCGAAGGTCGGCAAGATCCAGACGCTGTTCACCAACGACCTCGACCAGGGACCGTACGTGTCGCAGACGCTGCGCACCGACGAGACGGTCGACGTCAACGCGGCGCGCGTCGCCATCTACCGCATGATGCGGCCCGGCGAGCCGCCGACGGAAGACGCGGTGGAGTCGCTGTTCAACGGCCTGTTCTTCGCCGAGGAGCGCTACGACCTGTCCGCGGTCGGCCGCATGAAGTTCAACCGCCGGGTCGGCGTGCCGTGCGAAACCAGCTGGCAGATCCGCCTGAAGAGCGTCGCGCTGTCCAAGGAGTCCGAGGAAGAGGTGCGCGCGTACTTCAAGCATGCCCCCGAGCTCTCCCTCGGCAAGGTGTCCGTCGAGGGCGTGCTGACCGAGGCCGACGCGCAGCAGGTCATCGACAAGATGTACCAGGACCTGAAGTCGAAGGGCGTCGACCGGCAGAAGCTGGAGGCGAAACTCGAGAGCCGCTACACGCTCAGCCCGCGCGACATCGTCGAGGTCATCCGCATCCTGGTCGAGCTGCGCAATGGCCGCGGCGACATCGACGACATCGATCACCTGGGCAACCGGCGCGTGCGCTCGGTGGGCGAGCTCGCCGAGAACCAGTTCCGCGCCGGCCTGGTGCGCGTGGAGCGCGCCGTGAAGGAGCGCCTGTCGCAGGCCGAAAGCGACAACCTGATGCCGCACGACCTGATCAACGCCAAGCCGATCTCGGCGGCGATCAAGGAGTTCTTCGGCTCGAGCCAGCTGTCGCAGTTCATGGACCAGACCAACCCGCTCTCCGAGATCACCCACAAGCGGCGCGTGTCCGCGCTGGGACCGGGCGGCCTGACGCGCGAGCGCGCGGGCTTCGAGGTGCGCGACGTGCACCCGACGCATTACGGTCGCGTGTGCCCGATCGAGACGCCGGAAGGCCCGAACATCGGCCTCATCAACTCGCTCGCGCTCTACGCGCGCACCAACAAGTACGGCTTCCTCGAGACGCCGTACCGCAAGGTGACCAATGGCAAGGTGACCAACGAGATCGTGTACCTGTCGGCGATCGAGGAGGGCAACTACGTCATCGCCCAGGCGAACGCCGCGATCGACAAGGCGGGCAAGCTGGTCGACCCGCTCGTGTCCTGCCGCAACCGCAACGAGTTCATGCTCTCGACGCCGGACCGCGTGGAATACATGGACGTGGCGCCGAGCCAGATCGTGTCGGTGGCCGCCTCGCTCATCCCGTTCCTCGAGCACGACGACGCCAACCGCGCGCTGATGGGCTCCAACATGCAGCGCCAGGCGGTGCCCTGCCTGCGGCCGGAGAAGCCGCTGGTCGGAACCGGGATGGAGTCGGTGGTCGCCCGGGACTCGGGCGTCACGGTCGTGGCCAAGCGAGACGGGATCGTCGAGTCCGTCGATGCAGCGCGCATCGTGGTGAATCCAGAAGACGAGAGCAGCCGCGAGTCGAACGTCGAC
>JBFFZT010000115.1:0-5998 GCA_041568535.1 Burkholderiales bacterium
CAAGATGGCCGCCATCCGCTACGCGCGCGAGAACGGCGTGCCCTACCTCGGCATCTGCCTCGGCATGCAGCTCGCCACCATCGAGTTCGCGAGGAGCGTCTGCGGGCTGGACGGCGCCAACAGCACCGAGTTCGATCCCGAAACGCCGCATCCGGTGGTGGCGCTGATCAGCGAGTGGCTCGATCGCACCGGCCAGATCGAGCGGCGCGACGCGAAATCCGACCTCGGCGGCACCATGCGCCTGGGCGCGCAGAAGTGCCCGGTGGAAGGCGGCACGCTCGCGCACCGCATCTACGGCGCCGAGGTCAACGAGCGCCACCGCCATCGCTATGAGGTGAACAACGTGTACGTGCCGCAGCTCGAGGCGAAGGGCTACAAGGTGGCGGCGCGCACGCCGAGCGAGCGCCTGCCCGAGATCATGGAGCTGCCCGGCCACCCGTTCTTCGTCGGCGTGCAGTTCCACCCCGAGTTCACCTCGACGCCGCGCAAGGGCCATCCCCTGTTCAAGGCGTTCGTCGAGGCGGCGATCGAGCACCGCGTGCGCGTCAAGCGCGCGCCGCCCGGAGGCTCCCTTTCGGCCGTCGCGGCATGAAGCTGTGCGGGTTCGAGGCGGGGCTCGATAAGCCGTTGTTCCTGATCGCGGGACCCTGCGTAGTGGAATCGCGCGAGCTGCAGGTGGACACCGCCGGCCGCCTCAAGGAGATGTGCGCGCGCCTCGGCGTGCCTTTCATCTTCAAGTCCTCGTACGACAAGGCGAACCGCAGCTCGAGCAAGTCGTTCCGCGGGCCGGGCATGGAGGAGGGCCTGCGCATCCTGGCCGAGGTGAAGCGCCAGGTCGGCGTCCCGGTGCTCACCGACGTGCACGACGAGGATGAAGTGAAGCCGGCCGCCGAAGTGGTCGATGTGCTGCAGACGCCGGCGTTCCTGTGCCGGCAGACCGATTTCATCCGCGCCGTGGCTGCGGCCGGCAGGCCGGTCAATATCAAGAAGGGCCAGTTTCTCTCGCCGCAGGAGATGCAGAACGTCGTCGACAAGGCGCGCGAGGCGAGCGGCAGGGACAACGTGCTGGTGTGCGAGCGCGGCTTCGCTTTTGGCTACGGCAACCTGGTCTCCGACATGCGGTCCCTGGCCATCATGCGCGGCACGGGCTGCCCCGTGGTGTTCGACGCCACGCATTCGGTGCAGCTGCCCGGCGGCCAGGGCACGGCCTCGGGCGGGCAGCGCGAGTTCATCCCGGTGCTGGCGCGCGCCGCGGTGGCGAGCGGCATCGCTGGCCTCTTCATGGAAACGCACCCCCATCCCGAGAAAGTGCTCTCCGACGGCCCGAACGCCTGGCCGCTCGGCCTGATGCAACCCCTGCTCGAAACGCTCGCCGCGCTGGACCGTCTGGTGAAAGAATCGGGCTTCGCGGAAAACCAGGTCAAACACTAGCCGAGGCCAGCCGATCCCATGAGCTCCATCGTTGACGTCGTCGCGCGCGAGATACTCGACTCGCGCGGCAATCCCACCGTCGAAGCCGACGTGCTGCTCGAGTCGGGCTCCATGGGCCGCGCCGCGGTGCCTTCGGGCGCCTCGACCGGGCGGCGCGAGGCAATCGAGCTGCGCGACGGCGACGCCAAGCGCTACGGCGGCAAGGGGGTGCTGAAGGCCGTCGAGCACATCAACACCGAGATCTCGGAGGCGATCGTGGGGCTGGACGCCTCCGAGCAGGGCTTCATCGACAAGACGCTCATCGACCTCGACGGCACCGAGAACAAGTCGCGCCTCGGCGCCAACGCGCTGCTCGCGGTGTCGATGGCGGTGGCGCGGGGCGCAGCCGAGGAGTCCGGGCTGCCGCTGTACCGCTACCTCGGCGGCTCCGGCCCGATGCAGATGCCGGTGCCGATGATGAACGTGGTGAACGGCGGCGCGCACGCCAACAACAACCTCGACATCCAGGAGTTCATGATCGTGCCGGTGGGCGCGAAGAGCTTCAGCGACGCCCTGCGCTGCGGCGCCGAGGTGTTCCAGGCGCTGAAGAAGCTGGTCGGCGAGCGCGGCGCCTCCACCGCGGTCGGCGACGAGGGCGGCTTCGCGCCCGACCTGCCCAATCACGCCGCCGCCATCGAGCTGATCCTCGAGGCGGTCGGCAAGGCGGGCTACAAGCCGGGCAGCGACGTCGCGCTGGCGCTCGACTGCGCGGCCACCGAGTTCCACCAGGACGGGCGCTACGCGCTCGCCTCGGAAAAGCTGAAGCTGAACGCCCAGGAGATGTGCGACTACCTTGGCGCCCTGGCCGGGCGCTACCCGATCATTTCGATTGAAGACGGCCTCGCCGAGGACGACTGGGACGGCTGGAAGCTGCTCACCGAGCGCCTGGGCGGCAAGCTCCAGCTGGTGGGCGATGACCTGTTCGTCACCAACGTGCGCACGCTGCGCGAGGGCGTGAAGCGCGGCGTGGCCAACGCCATCCTGGTGAAGGTCAACCAGATCGGCACGCTGACCGAGACCTTCGCCGCCATCGAGCTCGCCAAGCGCTCGGGCTACGGCGCGGTGATCTCGCACCGCTCGGGCGAGACCGAGGATACGACCATCGCCGACATCGCGGTGGGCACCAACGCGCTGCAGATCAAGACCGGGTCGCTGTCGCGCTCGGACCGCGTCGCCAAGTACAACCAGCTGCTCAGGATCGAGGAGGATCTCGGCGATTCGGTGAGCTATCCGGGCCGGGAGGCCTTCGCGCGGTTGCGCTGAAATGCGGCTCCTCGGCGGCATCCTCGCCGCACTCATCCTTCTCATCCAGTACCCGCTGTGGCTGGGCGACGGCGGGTGGCTGCGCGTTTCGGGCATCGACCGCCAGCTGGCCGCCCAGCAGGCGAAGAACGGCCGGCTCGAGGCCCGCAACACGGCGCTGGAAGCCGAGGTGCGCGACCTGAAGCAGGGACTGGAGGCGATCGAGGAGCGCGCGCGCTACGAGCTGGGCATGATCAAGCCCGACGAGGTATTCTTCCAGGTCGTCAAGGAGGCCCCGAAGTAGGGGCGCAGCCCCCGATACGGGGCAAGGAGGCGACATGCATCTGACTTCCGAGCAGCGCGCGCAGTTCGAGCGCGAAGGCTATCTGTTCTTCCCGCGCCTGTTCTCGGCGCCCGAGATCAAGGTCCTGACCGACGAGGTGCCGGCGCTGTATGCGCAGCGCCGCCCCGAGAACGTGCGCGAGAAGGGCAGCGACGCGGTGCGCACCAATTTCGCCGCGCACATGTACAGCTACCCCTACGCCAAGCTCGCGCGCCATCCGCGCATGGTCGAGCCGATCCGGGAGCTGTTCGGCGAAGACGTGTACATGCACCAGTTCAAGATCAACGGCAAGATGGCCTTCGAGGGCGACGTCTGGCAGTGGCACCAGGACTACGGCACCTGGGCCAACGACGACCAGATGCCCTCGGCGCGCGCCATGAACGTAGCCATCTTCCTCGACGAGGTGAACGAGTTCAACGGCCCGCTGATGTTCATCCCGGGCAGCCATCAGCAGGGCGTGCTGGAAGCGCAGCACGACACCAGCACCACCAGCTACCCGCTGTGGACCATCAACCACGACACCATCCGGCAGATGGTCGCCAAGGGCGGCATCGTCGCGCCGAAGGGGCCGGCCGGCTCGATGATCCTGTTCCACGGCTGCCTGGTGCACGCCTCGAGCTCGAACCTGTCGCCGTGGAACCGCGTCAGCGTGTACCTCTCGCTGTGCGCGGTGTCGAACCACATCCGCCGCTTCAAGCGCCCGGGCTACATCGCGCACCGCGACTTCACGCCGATCCAGTGCCTGCCGGACGACTGCCTGCTCAAGCACTACGACGTGCCGCTGCCCTGGAAGGACGGCACGCCCGCCGAAGAGCTGAAGAGCCTGCTGAAGGCGGCCTGACGTGAACCTGTACGCCAAGCTTCGGGAGCGCGAAGCGCAGGGCAAGCCGCTGCGCCTCGGCGTCATCGGTGCGGGCAAGTTCGCCACCATGTACATCGCGCAGGTGCCGCGCACGCCCGGCGTGCATCTCGTCGGCATCGCCGACCTGAACCCGGCCTACGCGAAGGCCAACCTCGAGCGCACCGGCTGGGCGACCGAGCACTTCGGTGCGTCCTCGCTCGATGCCGCGCTGAAAGAGCGGCGCACGCACCTGGGCGAGGACTGGCGCGCGCTGGTGTCGCACCCGGGGGTCGACATCGTCATCGAGGCCACGGGCAACCCGCTCGCCGCCGTGGAGCACGCGCTGGAGGCGTTCCGCCAGGGCAAGCACGTGGTGATGGTGACGGTGGAGGCCGACGCGTTCTGCGGGCCGCTCCTCGCGCAGAAGGCGGCCGCGGCCGGCGTGGTGTACAGCCTCGCCTACGGCGACCAGCCGGCGCTCATCTGCGACCTCGTCGACTGGGCGCGCGCGGCGGGCTTTCCGGTGGTGGCGGCGGGTCGCGGCCACAAGTGGCAGGCGCACTTCGCGCAGTCCACGCCGGAGACGGTGTGGGGCTACTACGGGCTGACGCCGGAGCAGGCGAAGGTCGGTGGCCTCAACCCGAAGATGTTCAATTCGTTTCTCGACGGCTCGAAGCCGGCGATCGAGACCAGCGCCGTGTGCAACGCGACCGGCCTCACGCCCGCGCCTGGCGGGCTCGCGTACCCGGCCGGACGCATCGACCAGATCCCGAACCTGATGCGCCCGCGCGCCGAGGGCGGCGTGCTGCACCACAAGGGCCAGGTTGAAGTGGTGTCGTCGCTGCAGCCGGACGGCACGCCGGTCGACTACGACATCCGCTTCGGCGTGTTCGTGTCGTTCGAGGGCGAGAGCGACTACATCCGCCGCTGCTTCGCCGAGTACGGCGTGCGGACCGACGACAGCGGCCGCTACGCGTGCCTGTACAAGCGCTGGCACCTGATCGGGCTCGAGGTCGGCATCTCGGTGGCTTCGGTCGGACTGCGGGGCGAGCCCACGGGCTGCGCCACCGGATTTCGCGCCGACGCGGTGGCGACCGCGAAGCGCGCGCTCAAGGCCGGGGAAATTCTGGACGGCGAGGGCGGGTACACCGTGGTCGGCCGGCTCATGCCGGCCGCGGAGTCGCTGGCGCAAGGCTGCCTGCCTTTGGGCCTGGCGCACGGCTGGAAGCTGCTCAAGCCCGTCGCCGCGGGCCAGCCGCTGCGCTGGAGCGACGTCGCTTTCGATGCCGACGTCGCCGCGGTCAGGCTGCGGCGCGAGATGGAAGCCGCGTGCCGCGCCGAGGAGCGCCATGCCGCCTGAGGGCGCACCGCGCTTCCTCACCAAGTTCACGTTCCGCATCCGCACCCGCAGCGGCACGCCGGTGGAGAACCTGATGGTGCAGGCCGCCGACCGCCAGCAGGCCGAAGGCCGCATTCAGCAGATGTACCCTTTCTGCGAGATCGTCGAGTGCCGCGAGCTGACGGCGATGCCGCGCGACGAGGCGGCGAGCCTCGACAGCATCCTCACGCGCATTTCGCAGGACGACGAGGGGCGCGGCAGCTAGCTCGCGGCCTGCGGCCGCGTATCGATGAAGCCGCTCGCCAGCAATTCGTCCACCAGGGCGTCGTAGTCCTGCGCGCCGCGGCTCTCCGGCGCGTGCGCGAACACGTCCTTGCGCGAGGCCGGACTCTCGGCGAGCGCCACGTTCTCCGAGATGCGCGTGCCGCAGATGTCCATGCCGAAGCGCGCATGCAGCTCGCCGACGATCCGGTGCGAGAGCTTGCGGCGCGTGTCGAAACGGGTGACCACGTAGCGCCGCGCGACGCGCTTCTTCAGCACGTGCTCGAGCGCCTTGAGCGTCTTCTCGCACTGCTGCACGCCCTTGAGCGCCAGGTAGTCCGCCGACACCGGGATTAGCACGCGGTCGGCGGCGAAGATCGCCGACAGCGACAGCACGCCCAGCACCGGGCAGCAGTCGATGACGATCGGCCGCCCGGTATTCAGGTTCTCGCGGATGATGCCCAGGTTCAAGCGGTTGAGGACGTTGGCGCCCTTGCCGTAG
>JBFFZT010000116.1:0-5975 GCA_041568535.1 Burkholderiales bacterium
CCGACGGCGTAAACAACCAGATCGTCGCGTTCCATCCGCTGGGCGGCGGCGCACGCGCCATCACGCTGCGTGGTGACGGGAAGCGTCGCGTCGCGAGCATCGCCGGGCTCGCGGCGGGCGCGGACGCGCTTTACCTGTCCGTCCCCGCCTGCGGCTGCATCGCGCGCGTGTCGCGCGACGGCGCGCTGCTCGATACCTTCGGGCACGGCGCGCTCGCGCAGCCCGGGCCGATCGCGGTGGACCGCCACGGACGCGTGTTCGTGGCCGACGCCTTGGACCGCACGCTCAAGCTCTTCGTCCAAGGGCGCCTCGCGCGCACCTGGCCGGCGCCGGTGCTCGGCCTGGAGCGCATCGAGGACCTGCGCATCGCCGAAGATCGCATGGCGCTCGCGGGTGGCGCGAGCGCGCGCGCGGTGCTGCTGCGCATTCTGGAGCCCGCGCCGTGAGACGGGCGCTGGCGGCGGCGTGCACCGTCCTGTTTCTCGCGGGCTGCGCCGCAAGCGGGCCGCGCACGCTGCACTATGGCGTCGAGGATGCGCCGGAGGGTCGGCGTTTGCTCTGGCCGCGTCCACCCGAAGTCCCGCGCTACCTCTTCGCCGGCGAGCTTATCGGCGACGCCAACTTCGTAGAGACCGAACCGTCGCCCGGCAAAGGCGTGGGCGCCTTCTTTGCGTGGCTCGCCGGCGTGGTGGTCGGCGAGAAGGTCCCCGAGACGCTGCGCCGCCCGCAGAGCGGGATGGTGGACGAGCGCGGCCGCATCTACGTGACCGACGTGAGTGCCGGGGCCGTGTACGTCTTCGACGCGGACACGGGCACCTTCAGCGCCTGGGACCGGGCCGAGGGGCTCGCGCGGTTCCGCGCGCCGACCGGGATCGCGCTCGGCCCGGAGGGGCGCGTGCTGGTGGCGGACGCCGACCTCGGCATCGTGGCGCGGCTCGGGCGCGACGGCGAGCCTGGCCGCAGCTTCGGACGCGGCGTGCTGCGGCGCCCGACCGGCATCGCCTACGATCCCGCGCAGGGCCGCATCTACGTCGCGGATACGCACGCGCACGACATCAAGGTGTTCAGCGCCGCCGGCGAGCTGCTGTCGGTGATCGGCCGCCGCGGCGCCAGCGCCACCGAGTTCAACTATCCGACCTACCTCGCTTTTGCCGGCGGCGAGCTCTACGTCACCGACACGATGAACAGCCGCATCCAGGTGCTCGCGGCCGACAGCGGCGCGGTGCGGCTGCGCTTCGGCACGCTCGGCCTGTACGTCGGCAACCTGGTGCGCCCGAAGGGCGTCGCGGTGGACAGCGACGGCAACATCTACGTGGTGGAGTCGTACTACGACCACCTGCTCGTCTTCAACCGGCGCGGCGAGTTCCTGATGGGCATCGGCGGCGCGGGCCGCGAGACGGGCAAGTTCTTCCTGCCCGCGGGCGTGTGGGTGGACAGCCGCGACCGCGTGTTCGTGGCGGACACGATGAACGGGCGCGTGGTCCTGTTCCAGTACCTCGGGGGGGACGCCGATGCGCGCCGCTAGCCGCGCGCCCTGGTTCGCGCTGCTCGCGCTTGCCGTGCTCGTGTCGGCGAGCGCGCTCGCGCAGCGCGTCTCGGACGTGCGCAACACCAAGCACAACCTTTCGGTCACCGGCCCGGGTCCGGTGAAGGCGACCACCGAGACGCAGCTATGCGTGTTCTGCCACACGCCGCATGCCGCCACGCCCGGCGTGACGCCGCTGTGGAACCGCGCGCTGTCGAGCGCGACCTACACGGCGTACACGTCCTCGTCGCTCGACGCGGCGGTGATCCAGGGCCAGCTCGACCAGCCTGGCGGCAGCTCGAAGCTGTGCCTGTCGTGCCACGACGGCACGCTCGCCATCGGCAACGTCAACGTGCTGAACGGGCAGGGCGGCGCCGCGCAGGGCACGCAGTCCATTCCCATGACCGGCGTGGCGCCGGGCACCGGCTTCATGCCCGATGGCGCCGGCGCGGGCACCGGGTTCACGCGCAACCTGGGCATCAACCTGACCAACGACCATCCCATCTCGCTCAGCTTCACCGGCGCGCTCGCCACGCGCGACGGCGAGCTGCGCAACGTCGACCCGCAGCAGAAGTGGCCGCCGGGCTCGGGCACGATCATCGGCGTGCGCGCGAGCGGCTACCGGCCGCAGCTGCCGCTCGAGCCCACCGGCGTCGACGGACTCGGGCAGATCCAGTGCGGCACCTGCCACGACCCGCACGTGCGCGAGCTGGATGCCGCCAAGGGCAACCAGAAGTTCCTGCGCCAGAACCGCTTCCAGGAGGCGGCGCCGACCGACACGCACGCCCCGGCGACCGACACGATTTGCCTCTCGTGCCACGACAAGAACCGCGGCAGCGGCGCGTGGGCCTACTCGGCGCACGCCAACCCGCTGGTCGCGTCGCAGACCTACACGGCGACGGCCGCGGCGCAGCGCGAGTTTCCCGCCGGCCTGCCGGTGTGGAAGGCCTCCTGCCTCAACTGCCACGACACGCACACGGTGCAGGGCGCGCGCCGGCTGCTGCGCGAGGCGACCGACAGCCTCGCCACGCCGAAGGCGGGCGGCAGCGCCGCGCTCGAGCAGGGCTGCTACCAGTGCCATACGGACGGCGCATCGAGCATCATCTCGCCCGCCACCGGCGTGGCCAACATCCGCACCGACTTCACTCTCGCGCGGCGCATGCCGATCGCCTCGAGCGAGCAGCCCGCCGGCAGCGAAGCGCACGACATCGGCGGCAACTTCATCGACGGATTCGTGGACTGCACCGGGCCGGCGAACCAGTGCGGCAAGGACTTCATCGAGGAGCGCGGCAAGCTGGGCGTGGGCAACACCGCCAACCGGCACGCCGAGTGCACCGACTGCCACAACCCGCACCGCGTGGTGAAGTTCCGCCAGTTCAACGGCGTCGCCGGCAGCATCAGCGGCCCGCCGGAGGCTGCAGGCACGCACCGGCACACCGATACCGCGGGCTATACGCACACCAACATCGCCTCGGGCGTACTGCGCGGAACCTGGGGCGTGGAGCCGGTCTACAGCTCGGCTTCCTTCCACAGCCTGCCGCTCAGCTACGCCGTGAAGCGCGGCGATCCGGGACTCAGCGCCGACACGAGCGTGACCGCCGCGTACGTCACGCGCGAATACCAGGTGTGTCTCAAGTGCCACTCGGACTACGGCTACAGCGACAACAACGTCTATCCGACCGGCAACCGGCCGGCGCTTGGCGCGCCCGGCACGCCCTCGGGTACCAACAACCTCACGCAGTACACCAACCAGGCGAAGGAGTTCCAGGCGCCGCTCGCGCACAAGGGCGGGGTCACGACCACGGACTCGGGCGCGGCCGCGGCCTACTCGACCAACAACCAGCGCTCGTGGCACCCGGTCATGGACGACACGGGGCGCACGACGGGCGTGCGCGGCGGCATTCCGGCAACGAACTTCGCGCTTCCCTGGAGCAATGCGGTCGGCACGCAGACCATGTACTGCAGCGACTGCCACGGCTCGAACGTCGCCGCGGCGACCTCGGTGATCCCGGACGGCGGCGAGAACGGCAATCCCTGGGGCCCGCACGGCTCGAACAACAACTTCATCCTCAAGGGACAATGGAACAGCGCCACCGGCGCCGGCCAGCAGGCGAGCGGCCTGTGCTTCAAGTGCCACAGCTACACGATCTACGCGACGCGCGGCGATACGCGCACCGGCTTCTGGCTCACCGACAAGGGCGAGGACGGCCACTCGTTCCACGCCGACAAGGTTCCCAACTTCCGCTGCACCTGGTGCCACGTCGCGGTGCCGCACGGCTGGAAGAACAAGGCGCTCCTCGTCAACCTGAACGACGTCGGGCCCGAGGCCGGCTTTGCCGCGGGCACGCAGGTGCGCAATAACACCACGGCCCCCTACAACCGGCAGCCGTACTACCTCAACGCGATCCTCAAGATCCGCAACTTCCGGCCGAGCGGGCAGTGGCGCGCGCTCGACTGCGGCTCGGCGGGTGCGCCGGGCAACGGCCAGTTCGGCCGCGACTGGATGCGCGACAGCAACGAGAACTGCGAGAACCCGCCGTGACCGCTGCCACGCTGCGCCAAATTTCCGTGGCCGCGCCGCGGCGCTGGCTGGCTGCGCTCGGCTCCGCGCGCCTCGCGCTCGTGCTGATCGCGCTGCTCGGCGCCGCGGTGCTCGCCACCTACCTCAGCGCGCTACGCAGCCCGTGGCCGCTCGCCGTGGCGCTCGCGCTCGTCGCGGTGAACATCGGCTGCGCGGTACTCGCCAACGCCGTATTCCGGCGCCAGACCGCGCTGCTCGCCTTCCACCTCGCGCTCATCGCCATCGCGTTGCTCGCGGCGGCGGGGCGCCTGACCTACCTCAAGGGCCAGCTCGAGCTCTCCACCGGCGAGACCTTCGCGGGCGAGCTGACGCAATCCGAGTCCGGGCCCTGGCACCGCTCGCGCCTGGCCGAGGCGGGATTCACAAGCCTGGGCTTCACCATCGCCTACCACCCGGGCGTGAAGCGCGACCGCACCGCGAACACCGTGGTCTGGCGCGGGCGCGACGGGCGCCAGCAGCGCGCGGTGATCGGCGACAGCCAGCCGCTGGTGCTCGCGGGCTACCGCTTCTACACCTCGCCCAACAAGGGCTTCGCGCCGATGTTCACGTGGCTGCCGGCGCAGGGCGCGCCGCAGCGCGGCACGATCCATCTGCCCTCCTACCCGATGAACGAGTACCGGCAGGCGCTCGAATGGACGCCGCCGGGCAGCGAGGTCGCGCTGTGGACCATGCTGCAGTTCGACGAGGTGCTGCTCGACCCGCAGCAGGCCTCGCAGTTCCGCCTGCCCGAGCGGCACGTGCTCGTGGTGCGCGCGGGCGGCGAGCGCCACGAGCTCCGGCCGGGCGAGCGCCTCGCGTTCGCGCAGGGCGTGCTCGTCTACGAAGGGCTCACCACTTGGATGGGCTACACGGTGTTCTACGACTGGACCCTGCCCTGGATCCTCGCCGCGTGCCTGGTGGCGGTGGCGTGCCTCGGCTGGCACTTCCGCGCGCGCTTCGCCGCGCGCCCCTGGGGCGAGGCATGAGCGCCGAGCTCGGCTGGCTGTGGGCGGGGCTCCTCGCCTACGTGGCGGCGGGCTCGCTTGCCATCGTCGCCGCAGTGATGAACCGGCGGCCCGAGCGCACGGTGCTCGCGCTGATCGTGGCGGGCCTTGCGCTGCACACGATCTCGATCGCGCTGCGCTGGGTGCGCCTCGAGCACGGCCCGTTCGTCACGCTGTTCGAGATCCTGTCGAGCAACGTCTGGAGCCTGACGGCGGTGTTCGCGTTCTTCTACTGGCGCGTGCGCGCGGTGCGGCCCGCGGCGGCGGTGGTGATGCCGGTGCTGTTCCTGCTCATGGCCTGGCTCATGGTGTCGAGCCCGGCGGAAGGGCGGCTGCCGCCGACCTATCACACCCTTTGGCTCTACGTGCACGTCGCCTTCGGCAAGGTGTTCCTCGGCTCGGTGCTGGTCGCGGTCGGCCTCTCGGGCGTGGTGCTGCTGCGCGCCGCGGGCCTTGCGCCGGCGGTGCTCTACGCGCTTCCCGCGGCGGCGCGGCTCGAGGAGCTCGCGTTCCGCTTCATGGTGCTCGCGTTCGTGTTCGAGTCGCTGATGCTGGTGGCCGGCGCGATCTGGGCGCAGGACGCCTGGGGGCGCTACTGGGCCTGGGATCCGCTCGAGACGTGGTCCTTCCTCACCTGGCTCTCGCTCGCTTTCTTCCTGCACCTGCGCGCGACCGCGCGGCCCGCGCCGGCGCTGTGCGCGGGCGCCGTCATCGGCGTGTTCGTGCTCGCGTTCCTCACCTTCTTCGGCGTGCCGTTCGTGTCCACGGCGCCGCACAAGGGGGCGATCTAGCCGTGACCCGCCTGCGCGTCGTGCTCGCCCTCACGCTCGGCATCGCCGCGCTCGGCGGCGCGCTCGCCTGGCTCGGCGGCGTGACCGGCGGGCCC
>JBFFZT010000117.1:0-5973 GCA_041568535.1 Burkholderiales bacterium
CAGCATGTCGTAGACGGTCAGCAGCCCGACCGCGGCCGCGGTGAGCGCCTCCATCTCGACGCCGGTGGGGCCGCGGCACTCGACCGTGGCGGCGATGGCGACCGCACCATGGCGTGGCTGCAGTTCGAAATCCACCGCGGCGCGCGTGATCGCGACCGGATGGGCCAGGGGTATGAGCTCCGGCGTGCGCTTGGCGGCCTGCAACGCGGCAATGCGCGCGACACCGAGCACGTCGCCTTTCGCGGCGCGTCCCGCGGCGAGCCGGCGCAGGGTCGGCGCGCGCATGAGGATGCGCCCGGACGCGACGGCCACGCGGTGCGTGCGCGCCTTGGCGCCGACGTTGACCATGTGCGCGCGCCCGCCGCGATCGAAATGCGTCAGCGCGCGCCGGGATTTCGGTTTTGCTGCCATGCCTGCACCGGAACTTGGAGGACGCGACGGTATCATATCCGCATGCGCTTCACGCCTCTCCTGCTCGCCGGGCTGACCGTCTGCGCGGCGCACGCCGCGGCCCAGCAGTTGCCCGAGCTCGGCGACGCGGCCGGCGCGGCGATCGCGCCGCAGGTCGAGCGTCGCATCGGTGAGAGCATCGTGCGCGAGATCCGCTATCGGGATCCGGCGTACGTCGACGACGCGGAAGTCTCCGATTTCCTCGCGCAGCTCGGTCGGCGACTGCTGGTGGGGATCCCGGAGGCGCGCCACGAGTTCGAGTTCTTCGCGGTGCGCGATCCGGCGATCAACGCCTTCGCGCTCCCGGGCGGCTTCGTCGGCGTGCATACCGGCCTGCTGGTCGCCGCGGAGAGCGAGTCGGAGCTCGCGTCGGTGCTGGCGCACGAGATCGCGCACGTCACGCAGCGGCACATCGCGCGCCTGATCGGCGCCCAGCAGCAGATGCAGCTGCCGAGCATGGTGGCGCTGGCCGCGGCGATCCTGCTCGGCGGCTCGCGCCCGGACCTGGCGGCCGGCGCCGCGATGGCGGCCCAGGGCGGCGTGCTGCAGCAGCAGCTCAGCTATACACGCGATTTCGAGCGCGAGGCCGACCGCATCGGCTTTCGCACGCTGCAGGAAGCCGGGTTCGACGTGCGCGCCATGCCCGCCTTCTTCGAGAAGATGCAGCGTTACGGGCGCCTGGGCGACGACGGTACGGTGCCGAGCTACCTGCGCACCCACCCGATGACCACCGAGCGCATCGCCGATGCGCAGGGCCGCGCCGCGAGCGCTCCGTATCGGCAGCATCTGGACAGCCTGGACTTCCACCTGGTGCGCGCCAAGCTGCGCGCGGAGGGCGGCGAGGCGCGCGATGCCGTCGACGCCTTCGCCGGTGCAGTGAGCGAGCGGCGCTACGCGAACGAAGCGGCCGCGCGCTACGGCCTGGTGACGGCGCGCCTGCGCGCGCGGCAGCTCCCGGAAGCGCGCGCCGACCTGGCGGCGCTGCGCGCCACGGGCGCCGCCAGCCCGATGATCGAGACGCTGGCAGCGCGCGTGCAGCAGGCCTCCGGCGACGCCGCCGGCGCGCTCTCCACGCTCGGCACGGCGCTGCAGCGCTATCCCGGACGCCTGCCGCTGATCCTCGCGTACGCGCAGGCCCTGCACCAGGCCGGGCGCTACCAGGAGGCGCTCGCCACGCTGGCCGAGCCGGTGCGCCGCCACCCGGAGGACGCGCGCCTGCGCGCACTACAGGCGCAGACGTACGCATCCCTGGGCAAGCGCCTGCTGCAGCACCAGGCCCAGGCCGAGTTGTACCTGCTGCGCGGCAGCGTGCCGGCCGCGATCGAGCAGCTGCAGCTCGCGCGCGCCGCGGGCGACGGCAATTTCTATGAGTTGTCCACGGTCGAGGCGCGGCTGAAGGAGCTGCGCGCCCGCCACGCGCAGGAGCAGCGCGACGCGAAGCGCTGATCAGGGGCGCGAAGCTTCCCGCGTGTCCGAGTAGGCTTCGTACAGCAGGTCGAAGGTCTTTTCCGCTTCGCGCAACAGCTCGTCGTCGCTTGCGGCCCGGCGCACCGCGCCCTGCAGCAGCGTTTGCACGCCGGCGGCCTCCGCCACCGGCGTGCCGCGCACTTCGAGAAAGTGCACGATGCTGCCGATCCTGCCGAGCGCCGCGTGCCCTTCAAGGTTGAAATGCCCCAGCATCTGCTCGAAGGTGATGCGCGTTTCGGTATTGGCGAAGCGTGCGCCCTCGAAGCCGAAGCCGAGCGCGCCTTCGGGGCAGGCGGCGCCCTTGTCGAGCCACACGAGCTTGGCTTCGGAGTCGATGAAGCGCCGGATCAGCCAGGCGCAGGCCAGCCGGTCGGCCCACAGCGGTCGGCGCGTGGCCCAGGTGCGCCGCTGCAGCGTCTCGGCGCCGAGCGCCGCGGCGCCCGCCTGCGCCGGGTACAGCAGCGCACGCACCTCGGTCTCGGCCTGCGCGAGCGCCTGCTCGGTGCGCCCGCGCGCTTCGGTGGGGAAGAAATCGAGCGCGGCGATGGCCTCGAAATCGCGGCGCTGCTTGTGCAGCACGCGCGCGATCGCCGAGGCGTCGGACACGCCGAAGCCCACGCGCAGGCTGAGGATGTTCTTGGTGAGCTCGTCGTAACGCGCCGAGCGGTCGAAATAGCGCTGCAGCTGCGCCTGCTGCACCGCGTCCGCCGCCTCGACCCGCAGCACGCTGGCGCTGCCCGCGTTCTGCGCCACGTAGTGCGCGAGCCGCTCCAGCGCGCGCCGGTTGTCCTCCGAGTCCGGCAGCAGGTAGACGCCTTCGCGCATCACCGCAGCGCCGAGCGACTCCAGCGTGCGCAGCATGCGCATGCGCCCCGCGGGATCCTCGGTCGGCAGGCGCGTCACGGTAACCAGCCAGCGGTGGCCCGCGGCCGGATGGTCGTGCGCCGTCGCGGTGTGCTCCTTCTGCATGGCGGGCGCCGATTATTGCACGGCACGCTGCGCGTGTTATATAAGCGATCGTCATGGCACAGGCAGCGCGTTGGATGCGGATGCGTCTCGCCGCGGACGGCGACACGGCGGCGCTGTGCGCCGGGTTTGCCAACGCGCAACCGGCCGCCGGCGATCCGCTGCTCGTGTGGCTGCGCGCCTCGAGCGCGTGCGCGTTCGCGCTGATCGCGCCGCGCCGCCTCGCGCCCGGCAAGACCTGGCGCTGGCTCGCCTGGGGTGCGATGCCCGCGGTCGCCGCGTGCCGCGCGTTCGGGCTGCCCGCGTACCTCGAAGGCGAAGCGATCTGGCTGCACGGGCGGCGCGAGGCCGGGGTGCGCGCCGCGCCCCTGGGGCACTGCGCGGTGATCGAAGGCGCGTTTCCCGCGCGGCTGGCGGGCGAGCCCGGGCTCGAGGCCGCGTTCCGCGAGCGCATCGAAGCCCAGCACGGCTGGCGCTTCGAAACCGCGTGGCCGAGCGGCGGCGAAGCGCGCCGGTGAGCGGCCGCCGGCGCTTCCTGCTGGGCGCGGCCGCGCTGCTCGTGGTGCGCGACGCGCTCGCTACAGGCACGCTGGAGAAGGGCGTCTACCGCGTGCGCGGCGACGCGCGCATCAATGGCGTGCAGGCCCGTCCCGGCATGGACGTGAAGCCCGGCGACGCGGTGGTCACCGCGGCCGGCAGCGAGATCATCTTCGTCGTCAACCGCGACGCGTTCCTGCTGCGCGGCGGTTCGCGCCTCGAGGTGGGCGGCGCGGCGGCCGACGTGCTGCGGCTCATCACCGGCGCGCTGCTGTCGGTGTACCAGCCGGGCGTACCCAAGACCCTGCATGCGCAGACGGCGACCATCGGCATCCGCGGCACCGGCATCTACGTGGAGAGCGCCGCCGACAAGACCTACGTGTGCACCTGCTATGGCGAGGCCGAGCTGGTGCCGCTGGCGGACCCCGGCTCCCGCGAAACGGTGCGTACGCGCCACCATGAGCAGCCGCGCTACATCCTGGCCGGGGGAGCGCGGCAGATGATGATGAAAGCACCGGTGATTAACCACACCGACGCCGAGCTGGCGATGCTCGAATCGCTGGTCGGCCGCGGCGTGCCGTTCAAGCCGGGCGACGGCTACTGATCGGCCTGCGGCGCGATGCCCAGGCGCTCGTAGACGGGCCGCAGCTCGCGGCGCAGGGCCGGCAGGCGCGCCAGGTAGGCGAGCGACGCGCAAAGCGCCAGCGCCCCGCCCAGGGCGAGCGCCGCCGGCGGGCCGAGGTACTGGGCCGCCCAGCCTGCGAGCAGCGCGCCCAGCGGACTCATGCCGAGGAACGACATGACGTAGATCGCCGCCACGCGCGCGCGCAGCCGGTCCTCGACGATGGTCTGCAGGACGGTGTTGATCGAGCCCGCGGTGAGCATCATGCCCAGGCCGGACACGTAGACCAGGGCGAGCGCGAGCCAGAAGTGCGCGTTCCAGGCGAAGGCGATCACCGCGGTCCCGGCCGCCGCGCCCGCCCAGCCCACGATCGAGAGCAGCCCGCGCACGCTGGCGCGCAGCGCAAGGTACAGCATGGCGGTCACCGCGCCGCAGCCGCCCGCGCCGATGATCCAGCCGAGCGTCTGCGAGTCGCCGCCGAACACGTCGCGCGCGAAAAACGGCGCCAGCGCCTGCAGCGGCTGCACGCCGACGCTGACCGCGGCGAGCAGCAGCAGCGCGCTGCGCGAGGGCAGGAAGCCATAGGCCCAGCGAAACCCCGCGGCGAGGCCCGATAGCCACCGTTCGTGCTCGGCCTGCGCCGCGCGCGGCCGCACCCGCATCACAGCGAGCGCCGCCAGGATCGCAAGGTAGGAGGCGCTGTTCAGCGCAAAGCCCCAGACCTCGCCGGCGAGCGCGATGACCGCGCCGCCGATCATCGGGCCGATGAAGCGCGCGCCGTTCATCAGCATGGACTGGAACGCGATGGCGTTCGGCAGGTCGGTGCGGCCCTCGACCAGCTCGATCAGGAAGGACTGGCGCGACGGGCTGTCGAAGGCGTTCACCACGCCGAGCACCAGGTTGCCCGCGATCAGGTGCCAGGGCTGGATCTGGCCCGTGGCGACGAGCGCCAGCATGGCGAGGGACTGGGCGAGGGCGACGCTGTTGGTGATGCGCAGTACCGTGCGCTTTTCGAGCCGGTCGACCCAGACGCCGGCGAACGGCGCCAGCACCAGAAACGGAATCTGCAGCGCGAAGCTGGCCAGGCCGAGGTAGAGCGCCGAGCCGGTGAGGCGGTAGATCAGCCAGCTGGTGGCGATGAGCTGCAGCCAGGTGCCGAACTGCGACACGCCCTGGCCGAGGAAGAACAGCCGGAAGCTGCGGTGCCGGAAGGCACGCAGCCCATGCGGGAGCTTCACGTCTTCGCGGTGAGCTTTTCCAGGGTCGCCTGGAAAGCGTGCAGTCGCTCGCGCTCCTGCTGCACTACGGGAGCGGGCGCGCGCTCGACGAAAGCGGCGTTGGCGAGCTTGGCGCGGGCCTTGGCGATCTCGCCCTCGAGGCGCTTCACCTCCTTGGCGATGCGCTCGCGCTCCGCGGCGGGGTCGACTTCGATGTGCGGCATGAGCTTGTGTAGCCCTGCCACCGCGATCGGGGAATCCGAGGCGGGCAGCTCGCCGACCGTCCTCAGCTCCGACGCCCGGCAAAGGGCCGCCATGGCGAGCTCGGCGGATACGCTCAGTTTGCCTGTCACGTAGAAAGGGATGCGGTCCTTCGGCGGCACCTTCGCTTCGCTGCGCAGGTTGCGACCGGCATTGACGACTTCCTTGGCCAGCGCCACCTCGCGCTCGGCGGCCTCGTCGATCTTCTCCGGCTGGCTACGGGGGTAGGGGGCGAGCATGATCGTGTCGCCCTGCTTGCCGGCGAGCGGCGCGACCTTCTGCCACAGCTCCTCGGTGACGAACGGAATGATCGGGTGCGCGAGGCGCAGCGCCGCCTCCAGCACGCGCACCAGCGTGCGCCGCGTGCCGCGCTGCGCGGCTTCGCTCCCTCTCGCCAGCTGCTCCTTGGCCACCTCGACGTACCAGTCGCAGTACTCGTCCCAGACGAAGCGG
>JBFFZT010000118.1:0-5968 GCA_041568535.1 Burkholderiales bacterium
CGCGCCGGCGATGCGCCCGAACACCGCGCCGTTGGTGAGCCCGGTGCCGCCCGGGTAGTTGAAGTAGAAGATGCCGCCCACCAGCTCGCCCGCGGCGTACAGACCCGCGATCGGCGCGCCGTCGGTATCGAGCACCTGCGCCTGCGTGTTGATGCGCAGTCCGCCGAACGTGAAGGTGATGCCGCAGGTCACCGCGTAGGCTTCGAACGGCGGCGTATCGAGCGTATTCGCCCAGTTCGATTTCGGGATGGCGAGGCCCCGGGTGCCGCGCCCGTCCTTCACGTTCGGGTTGAACGGGATGTCCTGGCGCACCGCGGCGTTGTACGCCTTCAGCTCCTCGAGCGCGGCCTTGCCGTCGGTGTCCTCGAGCTTCGTGCACAGCTCTTCGAGCGTATTCGCCGTGTGCTTGGTGACCTGGCGGATCTTGTACTCGTCGCGCAGCTGCGCCTTCACCTTGGCGTCGAAGATCTGCCAGGCGAACTGCCCCGGCTGCGACAGGATCACGCGCCCGTACTTGGCGTAGGTGTAGTTGCGGAAGTCCGCGCCCTCGTCGAGAAAACGCTTGCCCTGCGCGTTGATGTACACGCCCCAGGGGTAGGAATGCTTCTGGAACTGGTCGCCGACGGCGAGGTCGCCGAATTCCGGCGCGTTCCGCTCCCAGGCCACGGCGTGGCAGCCCGACCAGTTGCCCGCCGGCGCGGCGCCGGCGTCGAGCGCCATGCGGATCACGTCGCCGGTGTTGAAGCGCGTGCCGCGCACCTTGGCGAGCTCCCAGCCCGGGCCGAGGTAGCGCGTGCGCCACTCGGGGTTGGCCTGGAAGCCGCCGGCGGCGAGGACCACGCTCTTTGCGTGCACTTCCACGGTCTTGCCATCGCGCTTGACGCGCACACCCTTCACGCCCGCGTCGTCGGCGATGAGACCGGTGGCGCGTGCCGAGTACCAGACCTCGATCCCGTTCTTTCCCGCTGCGTTCGTCAGGGATTCGACCAGGCCGGGGCCACCGCCCACCGCCTCGACCGTGAGCCCGCCCCAGAACTTGAACTTGCCGCCGATGTTGAACGCCTGGCGGCCCCAGGCGGCGGTGAAGCGCACGCCTTTCGCGCGCATCCAGGCGACTGCATCGAGGCTTTGCTTCACCAGAATCTCCGTCAGATCCGGATCGCAGCGGAATTCGGTGACGCGCGCCATGTCGTCGAGAAACTGTTCCTCGGTGTAGGTGCCGAAGTCCGTACGCGCGATCTCTTCGGCGGTGAGGTCGGGGATGGCGCGCTTCAGGTCGTCGACGCCGGCGTAGGCAACGCGCATCAGTCCGGCGGTGAAGCGCGAATTGCCGCCCGCCTCGTCTTCGGGCGCGCGCTCGAGCACCAGAACCTTCTTGACCTTCTCGCGCGCGGCAAGCGCCGCGCAGAACGCGGCGTTGCCTGCGCCCACCACTACGACATCGTACGGGTCCGCCATTGTCAGGCGACCCACGGCTTGCCGAACGCCGGTTCCTTGAACGGCGTCGGCGGCAGCTCCCAGGTGCCCGTGGACGGTGGCCGCACTTCGGCGTCCACGTGCACGTCGAGCACGCACGGGCGCCGGTTGCGGATGGCCTGCTGCAGCGCGCCCGCGAGGTCCTCGCTTTTCGTGATGGTGACGCCGTCGGCGCCGCAGGCGCGCGCCCAGGCGGCGAAATCAGGGTTGTAGCGCTTCTTGCCGCCCTGGTAGAACGCGGTGCCATGTTCTCTGCCGCCGAACATGCCCATCTGGATGTCGCGGATCGCCGCCCAGCTGAAGTTGTTCCACACCAGCCAGATGCAGGGCAGGTCGTACTCGACCGCAGTGGCGACGACATACGGCGTCATCGAGAAGCCGCCGTCGCCGCACACCGAGATGCAAGGCCGCTCGGGCGCCGCAAGCTGCGCCCCGAGGACGCTGCACACGCCAAAACCCATCGACGAGTAGCCCCAGCTGTTCAGCATCGACTGCGCGCGCTTCGGCTTCCAGAACTGCATGAACCAGTTGTGGTGCACGCCCGAGTCGCAGGTGAGGATGGCGTCGTCGGGCAGCACTTTTTGCAGCGCGTCCACGACGTACTCGGGCCGAAGTGGCGTGGTGAGCTTGCCGAAGTTCGGCCGCACGAACGCTTCCCACTCCTGGTTCCAGGCTTGCACTTCCGCGCGCCACTCGGACAGCTGCTTCTTCAACGGCGGGCCGCCGCGTTGCTCGCGCAAGCCGAGCGCGTTGAGGAGCTGGGCCGTGAACACCTTGGCATCGGCGATGATGCCCAGCGTCGGCGGGTAGTTGCGGCCGAGCTCCTGCGGATCGAGGTCGACGTGGATCAGCTTGGTCTTGGGGAAGTTCCACGAGTAGCCCGGGTACCAGCTCGACGAGGAGCGGTCGTCGAACCGCGTGCCGATCGTGATGACGAGGTCGGCGTGGCGACCCGCCTGATTCGCCGGGTAGGCGCCGTTTCGGCCGATAAAACCGAGCGTCAGCGGGTCGTCGGCGGGCACGCAGCCCATGCCGTTCGGCGACGTGATCACCGGAATGCCGTAGGTCTGCTGCAGCTTCGCGATCTCCGGCCCGGCTTCGGCGAGCGTCGCGCCGTGGCCGATGAAGAGCACCGGGCGCGTGGCATCGGTGAGCAGGTTCATCGCCGCGGCGACATCGGCGTCCGACGCGCCCGGGCGGTGCTGGCCGAAAACGTGCGAGGCGGGCGGCACCTCGACATCGGCCTCCTCCTGGTAGACGTTGTACGGAATGTCGATGTTCACCGGCCCGGGACGGCCGGTCACCATGGTGTCGAATCCCTGGCGCAGCGCGAGCGGCAGCATGTCGACGCGCGTGGGCTGGAACGCGCGCTTCACCACAGGCCGGATCACCGACGGAAAGTCCGCCTGGTTGTGCTTGTAGATCTCCTGGAATGGCGCGCGGTTCATCTGCGAGGTGGGCACGTTCGACGTGATGGCGAGGAACGCCGACGAGTCGGAGAGCGCCGTGGCGAGCGACATGATGAGGTTGGCAGAGCCCGGGCCCGTGGAGGTGAGCGTCGCCACCGGCTGGTGCTTGACGCGAAAGTAGCCGTCCGCCATGTGGCCGGCGCACTGCTCATGGCGCGGCGAGATCAGCTGCAGCTTGTCGCTCACCGCATGCAGCGGATCGAGGATGCCGACATTGCCGTGCCCGCAGATGCCGAAGATGTACGGCACCTTTTGCTTAATGAGGTATTCGGCGATCAGCTCGCCGCCTTTCATCTTCGCCATCCCGCCACTCTTGCCTAGAACTGGTAGCGGCGCAACCCGCCATCCACCGGAATCACCGCACCCGTGATGTAGCGCGCGCGCGGCGAAACGAGAAAGCACACCAGATTCGCTATGTCCGCGGGTTGGCCGTACTCGCGCACCGGAATCTCGTGCTCGGCCTGCCACTTGCGGAATTCCGGGGTGTAATTGCGCTCGATCTGCTCGCTCATGATGCGCCCCGGCGGAATGCAGTTCACGGTGATTCCGTACTTGCCGACTTCGATCGACAGCCCCTTCGCCCAGGCGTGCATCGCGGCCTTGGCGGCAAAGGCGCCGTTCAGGCCCTCGGGCTCGCTTTTTCCCGTGATATTGATGATGCGACCCCACTTTCGCGTCATCATCTGCGCGAGAAGCGCATGCGCGAGCTGGCGCTGGCGCGTGAAGTTGAGCGTCATCGCCTCTTCCCACTGCGCTTCGCTCGAATCCAGCTTGAATGCGCGCGAGCCGCCGGCGTTGTTGATGAGGATGTCGACCGCGCCCAGGCCCTTCAGCGCCGCTTCGGCGATCGCCTGCGGCGCGCCTTCCTGCATGAAGTCCTGCTCGATGATCACGAACTTTGCGCCCGTTTCCTTCTCCAGCGCCTCGAGCCGCTCGCGGCGTCGCGCGGTGACCGCCAGGCGCACGCCCTCGGCGGCGAGCGCGGCCGCGATGCCGCGGCCGATGCCGGCGGAAGCGCCGGTGACGAGCGCGGTCTTGCCCGCAAGTTCGAGGTCCATTGGCTGGATTGTGCCAAACTGCGCCGAACCCAGGAGGCCAGATTCATGCCGCGCGGCATCGTCGATCTCGCAGGACTGCAGAGCCCGGCCACCGAGGCGCTCCGGCGCCTCGCGCCGCCCGCGGCGCTGCCGTTCGCCCTCGCCAAGCTCGGGCATGTGGTGCTGCGGGTGAAGGATCTGCAGCGCTCGACGGCGTTCTACGCCGAGGTGCTCGGTTTTCGCGTCTCCGACGTGTATCCGGACAGCATGATGCAAGGCGGCATGGTGTTCCTGCGCTGCAACGCCGATCACCATTGCCTCGCCCTGGTCGGCGGCGCGCGCGACGCGCTGCCGGCGCGCGACCTGCACCACCTCGCCTTCGAGGTGGCGACGCTGGACGAGCTGCTGCGCGCGCGCGAGCACCTGCGCCGGCATGCGGTGCAGATCGATTTCGAGGGCCGGCGCCGCGCCGGCTGCCAGGTCGCCGTCGAGTTCCGCGATCCCGATCAACACTCCCTGGAGATTTTCTGGGGCCTCGACCAGGTCGGCGGCGACGGCCGCGTGCGCCCGCCCGGCGAATGGCGCGAAGAACATTCCCTCGAAGCTGCCATCGCCAACGCGCCGCCCGGGCAGGACACGGCGCTGCGCGCCCGATGACGCCGATAAAGTTGAAAGCGCTGCTCGGCGACTACCCGGGCACCGCGGCGTTGAAGCAGGGCAAAGTGCAAAGCGAAGGCGTGCGGCTCGCGTTCGCCGACGTGCGCCCGCCGAGCGCCGGCTTCAAGCGCGTGGTGCGCGACCTCGAGTTCGACGTCGCCGAGCTCGCCATCACCACCTTCCTGATGGCAAAGGCCGCGGGCAAGCCATTGCGGCTCCTGCCCGCGGTGGTGCTCGCGCGCATGCAGCATTCGCGCCTCGTGCGCAACGCCGAGCGCGATGCGTTCGCTGCGCGCGCGCTCGAAGGCCGGCGCGTCGGCGTGCGCTCCTACTCGGTCACCACCGGCATGTGGCTGCGCGGCGTGCTCGCCGAGGACCACGGCGTGAACTGCGACCGCATCACCTGGGTCACGTTCGAGGAAGCGCACGTCGCCGAGTTCCGCGACCCGCCCAACGTCGAGCGCGCGCCGGCGGGCCGCACGCTGGAGGAGATGCTCCTCGCGGGCGAGCTCGACGCGGCCATCGTCGGCGACGCGCAGCCCGCCGATCCACGACTTGTACCGGTGATCCCCGACCCGGACGCCGCGGCGCGCGCCTGGCGCGCGCGCACCGGCGCGATCCAGATCAATCACATGGTGGCGGTGAAGAACACGGTGCCGCGCCAGGTCGCCGACGAGATTTCCAGCATGCTGCTGGAGAGCGTCGAGGCGGCGGGCAGTCCCGAGATGAATCCCTGCGGCCTCGAGCCCAATCGCCGCAACCTCGAAGTCGCCGTCGACTACGTGCATCGGCAGGGGCTCATTCCCCGGCGCTACACGGTGGCGGAGCTGTTCGAGTGATCATCGATTGCCACGGCCACTACACCACCGCGCCCAAGGCGCTGTTCGAGTGGCGGAAGCGCCAGGTCGCCGGCGGGGACCCGGGCCCCCTGAAGATCGCCGACGACGAGATTCGCGAGTCGCTGGAAGGCGCGCAGCTCCGGATCCAGCGCGAGCGCGGCACCGACCTCACCTTCTTCTCGCCGCGCGCGGGCTCCATGGAGCACCACGTCGGCGACGCCGCAATGAGCGCCGCCTGGTCGCGCGAGTGCAACGACCTGATCCACCGCGTCTGCCGCCTGTACCCGAAGAACTTCGCGCCGGTGTGCCAGCTGCCGCAGTCGCCGGGCGTGCCGCCGGAGAACTGCATCCCCGAGCTCGAGCGCTGCGTCGAGGAGCTCGGCTTCATCGGCTGCAACCTGAATCCCGACCCCTCGGGCGGCTGGTGGCAGGCGCCGCCGCTCGGCGACCGGTTCTGGTACCCGCTCTACGAGAAGCTCGTCGAGCTCGA
>JBFFZT010000119.1:0-5943 GCA_041568535.1 Burkholderiales bacterium
ACGCCGGTACGCGGCACGTACAGGTTGAAGATGGCGGCCGCCGCGTAGACGAAGACGATGACCGAGATGGCCGCCTCGGCGGCGTTGTCCACGCCGAAGTCGAAGAGCGGCGCGTCGTAGCCCAGGAGGTGTCCGGAGACGCGCGCGCTGATCAGCACGCCGCCGAGCACCGTGCCGAGGATGATCGAGCCGACGGTGAGGCCCTCGATCCAGCCGTTGGCGATGACCAGCTTCGTCGGCGGCAGGTACTCGGTGAGGATGCCGTACTTGGCCGGGGAGTAGGCGGCGGCGCCCAGGCCGACCAGCGCGTAGGCGGCGAGCGGGTTCACCTCGAACAGCATCAGCACGCAGCCGACGATCTTGATCGTGTTGGAGACGAACATGACGTGGTCCTTGGGCAGGCGGTCGGCGAAGGCGCCGACGTAGGGCGCGAGCACCACGTAGGAGATGACGAAGAAGAACTTGAGGTAGGGCGTGAGCCAGGTCGGCGAGTCGCTCAGCATCAGCAGCGCAATGGCTGCCACCAGCAGCGCATTGTCGGCGAGCGACGAGAAGAACTGCGCCGCCATGATGATGTAGAAGCCGAGGCTCATGGCGGCGCTTATAGCACGGCCGCGCGGCGCGCCGCGGGCGCCGGCGGGAAAGAGTTTGACAGGGCGGTAGGCTATGCTTACGGCCCCATGCCGCGCCCGATCCGCGCCGTCGTCAAGGCGTCCGCCCTGCGTCATAACCTCAAGGTGGCGCGCGAGGCCGCCGGCGAGGCGAAGCTCTGGGCGGTGGTGAAGGCCAATGCCTACGGCCACGGGCTGGAGCGCGCGGCGCGCGCGCTGGCCGACGCCGACGGCTTCGCGCTACTCGACTTCCAGGAGGCGGTACGGCTGCGCCTGGCGGGGGTGACCAAGCCGATCCTCATGCTGGAGGGCTTCTTCCGGCCGCTCGACGTCAACCTGCTGTTCAAGTACCGGCTCACCCCGGTGATCCACAACCCCGAGCAGGTCGAGCTCCTCAAGCACATGGATTTCCCCGCCGAGCTCGACCTCTACCTCAAGGTGAACAGCGGCATGAACCGGCTGGGCTTCGGCATCGACGAGGTGCGCGTCATGTACAACGCGCTGCGGCTGCACCGGCGCGTCGGCAGCATCACGCTGATGACGCACTTCGCCGACGCCGAGGGCGCGAGCGGCGTGGTCGACCAGCTGCGCTGGTTCGACGAGCTGGTGCGGGGGATCGACGCGCCGCGCTCGCTCGCCAACTCGGCGGCGCTGCTCAAGTTCCGAGAGGCGCGCCAGGGCTGGGTGCGCCCGGGCCTGATCCTGTACGGCTGCTCGCCGTTCCCCGACTGGAGCGCGGACGCGATCGGCCTCGAGCCCGCCATGACCCTCACCTCAGAGCTGATCGCGGTGCAGAACCTGGCCGCGGGCGAGCGCGTGGGCTACGGCTTCACCTTCGAGGCGAAGGAGCCGATGACCCTCGGCGTGGTCGCCTGCGGCTACGCCGACGGCTATCCGCGGCACGCGCCCACGGGCACCCCGGTGCTGGTCCGGGGCCAGCGCACGCGCCTCGTGGGGCGCGTGTCGATGGACATGCTGTGCGTGGACATCAGCGGCATCGAGGAGGCCTACATCGGCTCGCCGGTCACGCTCTGGGGCGAAGGGCTGCCGGCGGACGAAGTAGCGGCGGCGGCGGGCACCGTGAGCTACGAGCTGCTGTGCGCGCTCGCCCCGCGCGTGCCGGTGCACGAGGAAGCCTGATGGCGAAGCCCAAGTCGGTTTTCGTGTGCTCCGAATGCGGCGCAACGGCGCTGAAGTGGATGGGGCTGTGCCCGTCCTGCGGCGAAGCCGGCACGCTGAGCGAGCAGGCCGCGGAGCGCGGCGGGCGCGCCGTGGGGCCGGCGGCGAGCCCGGTGCCGCTCGCCGAGATCGAGGCGCGCGAAGTCGAGCGCATCTCGACGGGCCTCGCCGAGCTCGACCGCGTGCTCGGCGGCGGCCTGGTGGCCGGGCAGGTGACGCTGATCGGCGGCGACCCCGGCATCGGCAAGTCGACGCTGCTGCTGCAGGCGCTCGCCGCCCTCGGCGCGAAGCACAAGGTGCTGTACGTGTCGGGCGAAGAATCCGCCGAGCAGGTGGCGCTGCGCGCGCGGCGCCTGGGCGTGGGCGCGGCGGGGGTGGGGCTGCTCGCCGAGATCCAGCTCGAGCGCGTGCTCGGCGCGCTGCAGGCGGCGCGACCCGAGGTGGCGGTGGTGGACTCGATCCAGACGCTGTGGTCCGACACCCTGCAGTCGGCACCCGGCTCGGTGGCGCAAGTGCGCGAATGCGCCGCGCAGCTCGCGCGCCATGCCAAGAAGGCGGGGACGGCGCTGTTCATCGTCGGTCACGTCACCAAGGAGGGCGCGATCGCCGGGCCGCGCGTGCTCGAGCACATCGTCGATACGGTGCTCTATTTCGAGGGCGATCCGCACTCGGCGTTCCGCCTGGTGCGCGCGGTGAAGAACCGGTTCGGCGCGGTCAACGAGCTGGGCGTGTTCGCGATGACCGACAGCGGGCTGCGCGCGGTGGCCAACCCGTCGGCGCTGTTCCTGCAGCGCCACGAGAAGGACGTCGCCGGCTCCTGCGTGCTCGCCACGCTCGAAGGCACGCGGCCGCTGCTGGTCGAGATCCAGGCGCTGGTGGACGCGGCGCACGCGCCCAATCCGCGCCGGCTGACCGTGGGCCTGGAGCAGAACCGCCTGGCGATGCTGCTGGCGGTGCTGCACCGGCACGCGGGCATCGCCACCATGGACCAGGACGTGTTCGTGAACGCGGTGGGCGGCGTGCGCATCGGCGAGCCGGCGGCCGACCTCGCGGCGGCGCTCGCCATCGTGTCCTCGCTCACCGACCGGCCGATCCCGGGCAAGGTGCTCGCCTTCGGCGAAGTCGGGCTGGCGGGCGAAGTGCGCCCGGCGCCGCGCGGTCAGGACCGGCTGAAGGAAGCGGCGAAGCTCGGCTTCACGCGCGCCCTCGTGCCGCAGGCGAACGCGCCGAAGGGCAAGATCGCCGGGCTGGAAGTCATCGCGGTCGAGCGCGTGGACCAGGCGGTGCGGCTGCTGCGGGATCTTTGAGCAGCGCGGCGTAGAGCGCTTCGTCCTCGGCCGAGAAGCAGCAGAAGATCACCTGCCGCAGCTGGCCTGTGGCGTGCGTTGCCACGGTGGTCACGGCAATGCGCGCCGCGTCTTCCTTCGGATAGCCGTACACGCCGGTGCTGATCGCGGGAAAGGCGATGCTGGCGATGCCGTGCTGGGCGGCCAGTTCGAGCGCGCGCCGGTAGCACGAGGCGAGCAGCGCGGGCTCGCTCTGGTTGCCGCCGTGCCACACAGGACCGACCGTGTGGATCACGTGTTTCGCCTTGAGCTTGTAACCGGCCGTGATCTTCGCGTCGCCCGTCGCGCAGCCGCGCAAGGCGCGGCATTCCTCGAGCAGCTGCGGCCCGGCGGCGCGGTGAATGGCGCCGTCGACGCCGCCGCCGCCGAGCAGGCTCTCGTTGGCCGCGTTGACGATCGCGTCGACGTCGAGCGTCGTGATGTCGGCGCGCAGCGCTTCGAACCGGGTCATACGGGCGGCGGGTTGCGCTCGCCGTAAATGGTGCGCTGGTGCCAGTACGGGTAGGCGAGGGGCACCGCGCTCGCGGCGTCGAGCTTCGCGATCTGCGCCGGCGTGAGCTTCCAGCCCACGGCGCCGAGATTCTGGCGCAGCTGCGCTTCGTTGCGCGCGCCCATGACGATGGTCGCCACCGAGGGCCGCTGCAGCAGCCAGTTGAGCGCGACCTGCGCCACGCTCTTGCCGGTTTCCGCGGCCACCGCGTCCAGCGCGTCCACCACCCGGTACAGGTACTCCTCTGGGACCTGTGGCCCGCGTTGCGCGGTCACGGGCGAAGCGAGCCGCGTGTCCTTGGGCAGCGGCTGGCCGCGGCGGAATTTGCCGCCGAGCCGGCCCCAGGCGAGCGGGCTCCAGACCACCGTGCCGACGCCCTGGTCGAGCGCGAGCGGCATCAGCTCCCACTCGTAGTCGCGGCCGACGAGCGAGTAGTAGGCCTGGTGCGCGACGTGGCGCGCGAGGCCGTACTTCTCGGATACCGCGAGCGACTTCATCAGGTGCCAGCCGGAGAAATTGGAGCAGCCGATGTAGCGGATCTTGCCCACGCGCACCAGGTCGTCGAGCGTCTGCATCACCTCTTCGAGCGGCGTCATGGCATCGAAGCCGTGCAGCTGGTAGAGGTCGATGTAGTCCGTGCCCAGGCGCTTCAGGCTCGCCTCGACCGCGGCGATGAGGTGATGGCGCGACGAGCCGATCTGGTTGGGGCCGGGCCCGCGCCGGAAGCTGCCCTTCGTGGAGATCAGCAGCTCGCCGCGGCGGCCCTGGATCGCCTGGCCGAGGATCTCCTCGGCCAGGCCGCCCGAGTACACGTCGGCCGAGTCGAACATCGTGACCCCGGCCTCGAGGCAGATGTCGATCAGGCGCTTTGCCTCGGCGACATCGGTCGCGCCCCAGGCCTTGAAGAACTCGCCGCCGCCGCCGAACGTGCCGGTGCCGTAGGTCAACGCCGGGACCATGAAGCCGGAAGCGCCCAGTTGCCGGTATTCCATCGTGTGCTCCTCTATGCGTTGATCAACGCGCGCTGCGCCGCGCGCACGCCGCTGCGCGCTGCCGCTTCCAGCGTCGGCGGGTACTCCGGATCGGTATAGTCGCCCGCCAGGAACACGCCCGGTAGGGGCGTTTCGATGCCGGGCCGGCGCAGCCCCGGCGCCACGGCGATGGTGGCGCGCTTTTCTGCGATGACGCGCGACCACTGCGGCTCGGGCAGGCGCGGCAGCGCCGCAGCGAGCTCGCGGTGGCAGGCGAGCGCCAATTCGTCCTGCGTCATCTGCTGGTGGTCGCCCTGCGCGCTGATCACCGCCGCCAGGCGCCCCCTTTCGCCGGTGAGCGCGCCGCGATCGAACACCCACTGCACCAGGCCGCGCGCGAGGCCGAGCATGGGCAGGGGCAGCCGCGTCTTCGCGTCGTACTGCAGGTAGACGGTGGTGATTGGCTGGTACTCGAACTCAGGCGCGTGCATCGGCAGCAACGCCTTGAGTTGGTGCGGGCCCACAGCGAGGATCAGCGCGTCGCACTCGCTGCGCAGCGCATCCAGGTCGCGCACCGTCGTGCCGTAGCGCACTTCGGCGCCCTGCGCGCGCAGCCAGTCGGCCGCGGGCTCGGGAAACAGGCGCGACAGGTCGACGCGCGGCAGGATCAGGTCGCTGGCCTCGGCCTCGCCGGCCAGCGTGTCGCGCAGCACGGCGAGGAACACGTTCGCCGAGGCCTGCGCCGGCGGCGTGTTGAGCGCCGAGACGCACAGCGGCTGCCAGACGTAGTGGCCGATACGGCCGTTCTGCCGGTGCCGCTCGAGCAGCGCGCTCACGCTGCAGTCCTCGTCGAGGCGGAAGCCCGCTCGCCGCAGCGCCGCCATGAAGCGCACGGCGCCGAGCTTCTCGCGCCACGGCAGGCCGCGCGCGGCGAGCAGCCCGCCGAGCAGCCCCAGGGGCGCCGGCAGGTACAGCCGCCGCAGCGCGACCCCGTCGGCATAGCGCAGCTCGAGCGGCATGCGCAGCACCGCGTCGGCCGGCACGTTTACCGTGCGCATCAGGCCGAACAGCGTTGCGTAAGCGCCGATGAGGATATGCTGGCCGTTGTCGAGCGCTTCGCCGCGGCTTTCCACGCGCCGCGCGCGCCCGCCGGGGACGGGCCCGGACTCGAGCACCGTGACGCGCGCGCCGCGCGCGGCGAGCGTCACCGCCGCGGCCATGCCGGCATAACCGGCGCCCACCACCGCTACGCGGACAGCCACGTTTTCCAGGCGATCCAGAACTTGCGCAGCGGCGTGAGCGAGGTGCGGGCGTTGAGCACGCGGAAGCCGTCGCGCTCGATCTCG
>JBFFZT010000120.1:0-5936 GCA_041568535.1 Burkholderiales bacterium
AGACCGCAGCTGCTTCGAGGAAGCGCCGCCGCTCAGACCGCAACGCGGCGTTCCTGGTCGCTGAACCAGAACGCGGGCAGCATCTGCCGCGTCGCGCGGATCCAGGCGCGGAAATCCTCGCGCAGCACGAACTCGTCGCCCAGGATCTGGCGCGACGGCACGGCGGCCTGCCGCACCACGGCAAGCAGGTGCTCGAGGGCTTCGGCGCGCAGCAACACCGGCGGCTTCTCCGGGTCGGCGGCGTAGCCGACGTAGGGATACCCGGTGAGCGAGCGGCTCGGCTTCACCCACTTCGAATCGACGCTCTGGAACCTGAGGCCGTCGACGATCACGCCGCGCGCGAGCGCGCGCGCGACCACCAGCTCGTTGTCCAGCCGCTCGGCCGCCCACAGCGGCGCGATGTCCCAGAACTTGTACGACGCGACCAACTGCCCGGGGTGCATGCCTAGAGGGCGAGCGTGAACAGCACCGCCGCGGCGATCGACGCCGCGGTGCGCACGTGGTTCCAGCGCGTCCAGGTGACGAGGTAGTCGGCCCAGGCCTTCGCCCCGTCGCGCGCAAGGGCGTTGTTGCGCGGCACGTTGCACACGATCGTCACGACGAAAGTGCCCAGCAGGTACAGCACCCCGCCCAGCAGCAGCACGACCGAATCCGGGAACTGCCAGCGCGCGAGCGCGACGGCGATCAGGGCGACGCTCAGCATCGCCGTGGCGAAGAAGGTGCGCAGGAACCATGACCTGATCACCACAACGTTTATCTCCTGCATGGCGGCGACGCCCGCCTGCGGCGCGATGCGCCCGAGCGACTTCATGACGAAGTCGGAGAAGGCAAGGAACACGCCGCCGACCACGCCGGCGCCGAGCGCGGCGAGCAGCGTGAGCACATAAACGCTGGTATCGCCGGCGGCCACCCGCTAGGCCGACAGGTAGGCGCGCTGCGCCGCCAAGCCCTCGGTGGGCTTCTTGGCGAAGCCGCTCTTGGCGAACTGGTGCAGCGAGCCGATGGCGTAGCGCAGCAGCATCGCCGCGTGCGCCGCGGCGTCGCCGTCGGCCGCGCTGCGCAGCGCCTGCTTGAGCGAGGCTTCGAAGCGGTCGTAGAACTGGTTCATGCGCGCCTGCAGCCGCTCGTGCTCGCCCACCAGCGCATCGCCGGTCATCACGCGCACCATGCCCGGGTTCTTCTCGGCGAAGGCGAGCAGCATTTCCAGCAGCCGGTCGGCCTGCTTGTGGCCGTCGCCCTCGTCGCTGGTGATCTTGTTGGCGAGCGTGAAGACGGAGTTCTCGATGAACTCGATCAGGCCCTCGTACATCTGCGCCTTCGACGCGAAGTGGCGGTACAGCGCGGCCTCCGACACGTCGAGCCTGGCCGCGAGCGCCGCGGTGGTGATGCGCTCCCAGCGCGGCGCCTCGAGCATCTGGGCGAGCGCCTTGAGGATCTCCAGCTTGCGCTCGCCTTTGGCCCGGGGCATCGCGAAATTCTACTGCTGCGAGTAGCGAAAGACGAGCGCCGGCAGCTGCGTCACCGAAGATACGCGCAGGTCGACGTAGGGCACGCGCCGCTTCTGCCGGCTGACCCAGACCGTCGCCATGCCCAGACGCTTTGCAGTGCGCAAATTCTCCAGCATGTCGTCGACCAGCGCGCAGCGCCGGGGGTCGAGGTCGTGGCGCCGCAGCAGCAGCCGGAAGCCGGCGAGCGCCGGCTTGCCGCGGTAGCGCGTGCTCTCGATGGTGTAGACGGCGTCGAAGAAGCGCGCCACGCCGAGCGCCCGGATCACGTCCAGCACGTAGCGGCGCGGCGCGTTGGAGAAGATGAGCTTGCGGCCCGGCAGGCGCGCGAGGGCGTGGCGCACCGCGGCCTCGTGCACCACCATGTCGGCGAGCTCGGGAAACTGGTGCGTGGCGGCGAGGAACTCGCGCGGGTCGGTGTTGTGGTGGCGCATCAGGCCGTTCATGGTGGTGCCGTAGCGCTGCCAGAAGCTGCGCCGCATCGCGTTGGCGCCCGCCTCGTCGAGGTCGAAGCGCTGCATCAGGTACAGGTTGATCTGGTCGTGCATCGACGGAAAGATGTGCGGCTGCGCGTCGTGCAGCGTGTTGTCCAGATCGAAGATCCACACCCGCCGCGAGGGCGGCAGGCCGACGAGTCGCATGGGAGCCTTACTTGCTCTTGATGAGCGTGCCGACGCCCTGGTCGGTCATCACTTCCAGGAGCAGCGCGTGCGGCACGCGGCCGTCGATGACGTGCACGCTCCGCACGCCGTTCCTCGCGGCGTCGAGCGCCGAGCCGATCTTGGGCAGCATGCCGCCCGAGATCACCCCCTTGGCGACCAGGTCGTCGAACTTCTTCGGCGTGAGCCCGGTGAGGAGCTTGCCGTCCTTGTCGAGCACGCCCGGCGTGTTGGTGAGCACCACCAGCTTCTCGGCGCGCAGGATCTCGGCGAGCTTGCCCGCCACCAGGTCGGCGTTGATGTTGTAGGTGGTGCCGTCCACCCCGGTGCCGATCGGCGCCACCACCGGGATGAAGCCGCCCTGCTCGAGCGCCGAGATCACGGAGGGGTCGATCGACTCGATCTCGCCCACCTGGCCGAGGTCGACGCGGCCGTTGTCCTTGCCGGGCAGCATGAGCTTGCGCGCGCGGATGAAGACGCCGTCCTGGCCGGTGAGCCCGACCGCCTTGCCGCCGGCGTGGTTGATGAGCTCGACGACCTCCTTGTTCACCGTGCCGCCGAGCACCATCTCCACGATGTCCATGGTCTCGCGGTCGGTGACGCGCATGCCCTGCACGAACTCGCCCTTCTTGCCGAGCTTGGCGAGCATCTGCTCGATCTGCGGCCCGCCGCCGTGCACCACCACCGGGTTCATGCCGACGAGCTTCAAGAGCGCCACGTCGCGCGCGAAGCCCATCTTGAGCGCCTCGTCGGTCATGGCGTTGCCGCCGTACTTGACGACGATGGTCTTGCCGTGGAAGCGCTGGATGTAGGGCAGCGCCTCGGCGAGGACGCGCGCCTTCAGGGCGGCATCCGGCTGCGGGTCCGAAGGCGCGTTCATGTGCGGGGATTCTACAAACAAAAAAGGGCCGGCGCTTGCGCGCCGACCCCTTCGAGTGCTGCGTGCGTCGTGCTACTGGACGGTGATCTGCTTGCGCGCCGCCGCGGCTTTCTTCGGCAGCGTCAGCTCGAGCACGCCGTCGCGGTACTTCGCCTCGACCTTCGCCTCGTCGATCTCCTGCGGCAGGGCGAAGCTGCGCATGGCCTTGCCGTAGCTGCGCTCGATGTGCAGCACGCGCTCGTCCTTGCCGGCCTCGCGCTCCTGCTTGAGCTCGGCCTCGAGGGTCACTTGCGCGCCGTCGACGCTGACGTGGATGTCCTCCTTCTTCACGCCCGGCACCTCGGCGGTGACCAGGTAGGCGCCGTTCTTCTCGGCGACGTCGACCTTCAGGCGCGGCGCCGCGGCCTCGCGAGGCTCGTAGCCCCGGGTCTCATACCCAACGGGGCGCACGAAGAAGCCCTTGAAGAAATCGTCCACCAGGTCGTTGAACGGGTCATAGCGGGTGATGTTGCTCATGTCGTGTCTCCTTGTCCAAGCGGGCCCGTCTCGGCCCTGTGCCTGGAAGGTAGGGGCGGGAGGCGGGGTTTCAAGTCCCCCTTTAGAATCCCCCTCACCCCCATGCCCCCCGCCGACGATTTCCGCAGTCAGATCGAGGCGTTGCGCCCCTACCTGGTGCGCTTCGCCAGCCTGCAGCTGCGCGACGCGGCCGCGGCCGAGGACGCGGTGCAGGAGACGCTGGTCGCGGCGCTGGCCGGGGAGGCCGGGTTCGCCGGGCGCGCCAACCTGCGCACCTGGCTCACCGGCATCCTCAAGCACAAGATCGTCGACACCATCCGGCGCCAGGCGCGCGAGCCGGCGCTGCCGCACGAGGCCGAGGAGGGTCTGGACGCGCTGGAGGGGCTCTTTGCGCGCAACGGCCATTGGGCCGAGCGCCCCGCGGGCTGGGCCGATCCCGACGGCGCGCTCGAGCAGCAGCAGTTCTTCCGGGCGCTGGAGCTGTGCCTCGAGCGCCTGCCCGCGCGCACCGGCCAGGCGTTCATGATGCGCGAGCACCTCGGGCTGGACACCGCCGAGATCTGTAAGGAACTCGGCATCACCCCGACCCATTGCTGGGTCCTCCTGTACCGCGCGCGCATGACGTTGCGCGAGTGCCTGCAGCAGACCTGGTTCGGAAAACAATGATGCTGACCTGCAAGGAAACCACGCGCCTCGCGTCCCAGGGGCTGGACCGCGAGCTCGCCTTCGGCGAGCGCGTGGCGCTGCGCCTTCACCTCGCGATCTGCGTGGGCTGCCGGCGCGCCGGCGCGCAGATGCGCTTCCTGCGCCAGTCCGTGCGCGAGCTGGCCGAGTTCGACCTCAAAGCGGGGTTTTGACGGCCCTCAGGCCAGGCACTGCTCGAGGCCGGCGATGAACAGGTCCTTGGGCAGCTTCTTGCCGATGAAGACGAGCGTCGAGCTCTTCTTCTCGCCCTTCGCCCAGGGCTTGCCCATGTCGCCGCCCATCATCATGTGCACGCCCTGGAACACGACGCGCTGCGGCTTGCCCTTCATCCACAGCACGCCCTTGTAGCGCAGCAGGTCCGGGCCGTAGACCTGGATCATGCCGGACAGAAACTGCTCCAGCTTGTCGCCGTCGAACGGCTTGTCGGACCGGAACACGAAGGACGCCACCTCGTCGGCGTGCTCGTGGTGCGCGTCGACCAGGAAATCGGGGTCGAGCTCGAGGATCGCGTTCAGGTTGAAGCCGCGGATGTCGAGGATCTCCGCGATCGGCGCCTTGCCGAAATGCACGTGCTTCACCGGCGCGCGCGGGTTCATGCGCTTGATGCGCTCGGCGAGCTTGCGCACGTCGTCCTCGGTCACGAGGTCGGTCTTCGACATGAGGATCCGGTCGGCGAAGCCCACCTGCTCCTGCGCCTCGTGGAACTCGTCGAGCTGCCTGGGCGCGTGCTTGGCGTCGACCACCGTCAGGATCGAATCGAGCAGGTAGTAGTTGCCGATGTCCTCGTCGGTGAAGAAGGTCTGCGCCACCGGGCCGGGGTCGGCCATGCCGGTGGTCTCGATCACCACGCGGTCGAACTTCAGCTTGCCGCTCGAGCGCTTGTCCTTCAGCTCGCCGAGGATGCGGATCAGGTCGCCGCGCACCGTGCAGCAGATGCAGCCGTTGTTCATCTCGAGGATCTGCTCCTCGGACTTCTCGATGATGTCGCTGTCGACGCCCACCTCGCCGAACTCGTTCTCGATCACGGCGATCTTGTGCCCGTGGTCCTCCTGGAGAATGCGGTTCAGCAGCGTCGTCTTGCCCGCGCCGAGAAAGCCGGTGAGGATCGTCACCGGCACCATCTGTTCCTGTTGCATGCGCTAAGTATAAATGGGGTCTGTCCCTATTTCTTCAGCAGCAATAGCCCTTTCAGGTAGTCGCCTTCCGGGAATTCCAGCGCCACGGGATGGTCGGCGGCGGCGTGGAAGCGCTCGATGATCTGCGCCTCGGCCCCCGCGTCGAGCGCCGCGCCGGCGATGATCGACTGGAACAGTTCCGCCGACACCCCGCCCGAGCAGGAAAAGGTGGCCAGCAGCCCGCCGGGCGCGAGCAGCTTGAAGGCGAGCAGGTTCACGTCCTTGTAGGCGCGCGCGGCGTTTCGCGCCTGCGCGGCGGTGGGCGCGAACTTCGGCGGGTCGAGCACCACCAGGCCGAACCTCGCCCCCTGGTCGCGCAGCAGGCGCAGGTGCGCGAAGACGTCGGCCTTCACGAACTCCACGCGCGAGGCATCGAGCGCGTTGGCGGCGAGGTTGTCGCGCGCCACCTCCAGCGCCGGCGCCGAGCTCTCCACCGCGAGCACGCGCCGCGCGCCGCCGGCGAGCGCGGCGATGGCGAAGCCGCCGGTGTAGGAAA
>JBFFZT010000121.1:0-5924 GCA_041568535.1 Burkholderiales bacterium
ATGGGCTTGGTGTAGTACAGGTCGCCGCGCTTCTCGCCGTGGAACTCGAACACGCGCGTCTCGACGATGGCGTCCACCGGGCAGGCCTCCTCGCAGAAGCCGCAGTAGATGCACTTGATGAGGTCGATGTCGTAGCGCGTGGTGCGGCGCGTGCCGTCGGCGCGCTGCTCGGACTCGATGTGGATGGCGAGCGCCGGGCACACCGCCTCGCACAGCTTGCAGGCGATGCAGCGCTCTTCGCCGTTGGGGTAGCGGCGCAGCGCGTGCAGGCCGCGAAAGCGCGGGCTCATCGGCGTCTTCTCCTCCGGGAACTGCACCGTAATCTTGCGCGCGAACAGGTGCCGGCCGGTGAGCGCCAGGCCGCGCAGCAGCTCCAGCAGCAGGAATGCGCGGAAGAAATCGGCGAGGCGCTGCATCATCGCCACAGGCTCCACGGCGTCTGCATCCACAGGCCGATCACCGCGATCCACACCAGCGTCAGCGGGATGAACACCTTCCAGCCGAGGCGCATGATCTGGTCGTAGCGGTAGCGCGGGAAGGTAGCGCGGATCCACAGGAACATGGACACGATGACGAAGATCTTGGCCAGCAGCCACAGGATCGGCGGCACCGCGTCGAACACCGGGCTGGAGATCGGCGCCTGCCAGCCGCCGAAGAACATCAGCGCGGTCAGCGCGCTGATCAGCAGCATGTTCATGTACTCGGCGAGGAAGAACAGCGCGAAGCTCATCCCCGAGTACTCGATCATGTGCCCGGCGACGATCTCGGACTCGCCCTCGACGACGTCGAACGGGGCGCGGTTGGTCTCGGCCACCCCCGAGACGAAGTACACCACCAGCATCGGCAGGAGCGGCAGCCAGTTCCAGGAGAGGAAGGTGAGCCCCATGTCGGCGAAGCGGCCCCGGCCCTGCTGCGCAACGATGTCCGAGAGGTTGAGGCTGCCCGAGACCATCAGCACCACCACCAGCGCGAAGCCCATGGCGAGCTCGTAGGACACCATCTGCGCCGCCGAGCGCATGGCACCGAGGAAGGCGTATTTCGAGTTCGACGCCCAGCCGGCGATGATCACGCCGTAGACGCCGAGCGAGCTGAGCGCCAGCACGTACAGGAGGCCCGCGTTGATGTCGGCGAGCACCAGCTCGGGCGCGAACGGGATCACGGCCCAGGCCGCCATCGCCGGCATCAGCATCATGATCGGCGCCACGATGAACAGCGCGGTGCTGGCGTTGCTCGGGACGATGATCTCCTTGAACAGCAGCTTCACGCCGTCGGCGACCGGCTGCGCCCATCCCCCGAGCCACGGGATGCCGAAGAACGTGACGCGGTTGGGGCCGATGCGGATCTGCATCCAGCCGATGAGCTTCCTTTCCCACAGCGTCAGGTAGGCGACGGCGACGAACAGCGGCGCCACGATGACGACGATGCCGGCGAGGATCCAGGCCGTGTCGACGAAGGCGAGGCGCCAGTCCATCTAGGCCGCCTTCTCCGCGGCGGCTTTCTCGACCTCGAGCGCGCCGAACATCGGCCCGAGCTCGGCCGTCGCGGCGTGCGCGGCGGCGACGCGGACGCAGCCGTCGGGCAGCCGGTCATCCAGCGCCGCGGCGAGCCGCGCGCTGCCCTCGCCCTGGCGCACGCGCACCGGCTGGCCCTCGGCAACGCCGAGCTTGCCCAGCAGCCGCGCGTTCATCCAGGCGCGCGGTGCGCGCGCATCGCGCGTCTTCTGCAGCGACGGCGCGCGGCGCACCAGCGGATCGGCAAAGTAGATCGGCACGTCGGCGATGCGCTCGATGCCGCCCGGGCGCACCGCGGCCGCCGTCGGCGCGTCGATGCCGTTGTCGAGCAGCCGCGCCACGTCGCGCCCGCCGAGGCAGGCATCGCGCACCTGTTCGATCGTGTCGAGCTCGAATCCGGCGCGGCCAAGCATCGTGCCGAGGACGCGCAGCACCTTCCAGGCCGGGCGCGCCTCGCCGAGCGGCCGGGTGCAGGCGTGAAAGCTCTGCACGCGACCCTCGGTGCTGATGAACGTGCCGGCCGTCTCGGTGAACGGCGCGATCGGCAGCAGCACGTCGCCGACGTCGGACCGCCAGGCGCTCAGGTTGACGACGAACTTCGCCTTCGCGGCGGCGCGCGGGTCGGCGCAATCGAGCGCCGGCTCCACGTTGAGCAGCACGAGCGCCTGTTTTTCGAGGACTGCGGGCAGCCCACCGCCGCTGGGCAGTCCAGCGACGTAGCCGCCGACCGAGTTGGCCGCCTCGCCGAGGAAGCCGAGCTTAACCCCCAGGGCCTGCGCCGCGGCGTGGATCGCCGCCGCCTGCGGGTGCTGCTGCGCGAAGTTGCCGAGCAGCACCGCGGGGTTCTTCGCGCCGGCGAGCTTGTCCTTCAAGCCGGCGATAGCACCGGGAAGCGCGGACGGCGCGACGATGGTCTTGCTGGCGATCGGCATCAGCCAGTCGTCGTCCACCGAGTGCAGCACGTGGATCTGCGCGCCGCGCTTCGCCGCCTGGCGTAGCCGGTGCGCGATCAGCGGATGGTCCTTGCGCAGGAACGAGCCGATGACCAGCACCCGGTCCAGCGTGCCGAGCTCGGCGATCGGCATGCCGAGCCAGGGAATGCCCTTGCGCTTGCCGTCGGCGCTGAAGTCGCTGTGACGCAGCCGGAACTCGGCCGGGCCGAGCCTGCCGGCGAGGTACAGCTCTTCCAGCGTGGCGTGCGGCGAGGCGAGCACGCCGGCATCGGCGAGCCCCGCGGCGGCGCGCTCCAGCGCCACCTCCCAGTCGACCTCCTGCAGGCGGCCGTCGATGCGCGCCATCGGCCGCGTCAGCCGGTCGGGTGCATTCAGGCCTTCGTAGGAGAAGCGGTCCTTGTCCGAGAGCCAGCATTCGTTGACTGCCTCGTTCTCGAGCGGCAGCACGCGCAGCACCTCGTTCTGCTTCACCTGCACCACCAGGTTCGAGCCCAGGCCGTCGTGCGGCGACACGCTGCGCCGGCGCGACAGCTCCCAGGTGCGCGCGGCGTAGCGGAACGGCTTCGAGGTGAGCGCGCCCACCGGGCACAGGTCGATCATGTTGCCCGAGAGCTCCGAGTCCACGCTGCGGCCGACGAAGGACACGATCTCCGCGAGCTCGCCGCGGTTCACCATGCCCAGCTCCATCACGCCGCCGATCTCCTGCCCGAAGCGCACGCAGCGCGTGCACTGGATGCAGCGCGTCATCTCCTCGGCGGCGACCAGCGGCCCCAGGTCCTTGCGCAGCACGACGCGCTTCTCCTCCTGGTAGCGCGAGGCCGAGCCGCCGTAGCCCACCGCCAGGTCCTGCAGCTGGCACTCGCCGCCCTGGTCGCAGATCGGGCAGTCGAGCGGGTGGTTGATGAGCAGGAACTCCATGACGCCGTTCTGCGCCTTCTTCGCGTTCGGCGAATGCGTCCAGACCTTCATGCCGTCGGTCGCCGGCGTGGCGCAGGCCGGCAAGGGCTTCGGCGCCTTCTCCACCTCGACCAGGCACATGCGGCAGTTGGCGGCGATCGACAGCTTCGAGTGGTAGCAGAAGTGCGGCACGTAGATGCCGAGGCGCTTGGCCGCCTCGATCACCGAGGTGCCGTGCGGCACTTCGATCGGCTTGCCGTCGATCTCGAGCTTGAGCATCAGGCGGCTTCCTTCACCGCGGGTAGTGCATGCGCGCCCGCCCGGCCCCACTTCGGCTCGACGTCGACGCCCTGCACCAGGCAGCGCTTGTGCTCGATGTGGTGCACGAACTCGTCACGGAAATGCTTGAGGAAGCTCTTCACCGGCAGCGCCGCGGCGTCGCCCAAGGCGCAGATCGTGCGCCCAGCGATGTTGTCGGAGACATCGTTGAGCAGTTCGAGGTCGTCCATGCGCCCCTGGCCGTTCTCGATGCGGTGCACGATGCGGTACAGCCAGCCCGTGCCCTCACGGCATGGCGTGCACTGGCCGCACGACTCCTCGTAGTAGAAGTAAGACAGGCGCTCGAGCGCGCGCACCATGCAGGTGGTCTCGTCCATGACGATCACCGCGCCCGAGCCGAGCATCGAGCCGGCCTTCGCGATCGAGTCGTAGTCCATGTCGGTCTTCATCATCACGTCGGCGGGCAGCACCGGCATCGACGAGCCGCCCGGGATCACCGCCTTCAGCTTCCGGCCGCCGCGCACCCCGCCCGCCATCTCCAGCAACTGCGCGAACGGCGTGCCGAGCTTCACCTCGTAGTTGCCCGGGCGGTTGACGTGCCCGGTGACCGAAAACAGCTTCGTGCCGCCGTTGTTCGGCCGGCCGAGCGCAAGGAACGCGTCCGCCCCCTGGCGCATGATCCAGGGCTCGGCGGCGAAGGTCTCGGTGTTGTTGATGGTGGTGGGCCGGCCGAACAGGCCGTAGCTCGCGGGAAACGGCGGCTTGAAGCGCGGGTAGCCCTTCTTGCCCTCGAGCGACTCGAGCATCGCCGTCTCCTCGCCGACGATGTAGGCGCCGTAGCCGGCGTGCGCGTACAGCTCGAACGAGAACGCCGAGCCGAGGATGCTCTTGCCGAGGTAGCCCGCGGCGTAAGCTTCCTTCAGCGCCTCCTCGAACTGCTCGTACACCGCCCAGATCTCGCCGTGGATGTAGTTGTAGCCGGCGGTGGCGCCCATGGCGTAGCCGGCGATGATCATGCCCTCGATCACCGCGTGCGGGTTGTAGCGCAGCAGGTCGCGGTCCTTGCAGGTCCCCGGCTCGCCTTCGTCGGAGTTGCACACCACGTACTTGGGCCCCGGGACCTGGCGCGGCATGAACGACCATTTCAGCCCGGTGGGAAAGCCTGCCCCGCCGCGCCCGCGCAGCGCCGATTTCTTCACCTCGGCGATCACCGCGTCGGGCGTGACGCCCTCCTTCAGGATGCGGCGCAGCGCCGCATAGCCTGCGCGCGCCTCATAGTCCTTCAGCCGCCAGTTGCGGCCGTCCAGGCCGGCCATCAGGATCGCGTCGGGACCGTAGTCCAGCATTCTCAGTTCTTCCTCGACAGCTCGTCGAGCAGCGCGTCGAGCTTCTCGTTCGTCATGTAGTCGCACATGCGCTTGTTGTCGACCAGCACCACCGGCGCCATCGCGCAGGCGCCCATGCACTCGCCCTCCTTCAGCGTGAACCAGCCGTCCGGCGTGGTCTCGTTGAAGTCGATGCCGAGGCGCTTCTTCAGGTGGTCCGCAGCCGCGAGCGCGCCCTGCAGCCCGCACGGCAGGCAGGTGCACAGGGTGAGCTTGTGCGTGCCGGTCTGCTCGCGGTTGTACATGGTGTAGAAGCTCGCCACCTCGTACACCGCGACCGGCGCCATGCCCAGGTACTGCGCGACGAAGTCCATGGTTTCCGTCGACAGCCAGCCGTGCTCGTCCTGCGCCACGATGAGCGCCGCCATCACCGCCGACTGCTTGCGCTCGGGCGGATACTTGGCGATCTCGCGGTCGATCCTGGCGAGGCCTTCTTTGCTGAGCATGGCTACTTCTGCACGCCTTCGGCGACGGCGCGGTCGGTGACCCGCTTCATCAGGTCGCCCATGCCCGCCTTCACCGAGTCCTGGATCGCCGCCAGGATCACCTTGCCGATGTCGTCGTTCAGCTCGCGGTACTTGGCGTACACCGGCGAGCGGAACAGCCCCGTCAGCTCGCGGATCTCGCTCTGCGCGAACTGGTCGGCGAACAGCGCAGCCACCTTGGGCCGCACGTCCGCGTAGACGCGCGCGGCGGGAAAGGCGCCGTCGTACTCCTCCTCGATCAGCTCCTGCAGCCGCGGGTTCTTGGAGCTGCTGCGGTTGCGCATGCCGCGGATGAACGCCGCGCGCATCAGGCGGTTGCTGGCCTCGACGCGCTTTTCCAGCTGCACGGCCTGCAGCAGCGCCTCGATGTCCTGGTCCTTGGTCTGGGCCGCCGCCGCGGCGGGCAGCAGCAGG
>JBFFZT010000122.1:0-5884 GCA_041568535.1 Burkholderiales bacterium
CTCCTCGCGCTCGGCTTCAAGGTCTGCGGCTGGAGCCGGCGGCCGAAGTCGATCGACGGCGTGCACTGCTCGACCGACCTCGACGAGGTCGTCGCGCGCTCGCAGGCGCTCGTCTGCCTGCTGCCGCTCACCGCGCAGACGCGCGGCGTGCTGAACAAGGACGCCTTCGCGCGCATGCCGAAGGGCGGCTGCGTCATCAACCTCGCGCGCGGCGCGCACGTGGTGGTGCCCGATCTCCTCGCGGCGCTCGAGTCGGGGCAGCTCGCGCACGCCTACCTCGACGTGTTCGAGACCGAGCCCCTGCCCGCCGACTCGCCGCTGTGGGCGCATCCCGGGGTGACGATCACGCCGCACATCGCCGCGCTCACCGAGCCGCGCACCGCAGTAACGAAGATCGTGGAGAACATCGAGCGGCTGCGCCGCGGCGAGGCGCCGCTGCACTGCGTCGACCGGCAGGCGGGGTACTGAGCCGTACAACTGTTGTCGAAGCTGCGCGGCCGCCGATGTGAAACATCGTTAAGCCGCCCGTCCGGAATTCTGGCAGGCGCAACGAAATGCTGGTAAACCCTGTCTTGCCTATAGGTGAAGCCGACGCTGCAACTTGGAGTACGAGCGCGCGCGATGCTGCTGGTCCTCATCGCGTCGGTGCCCTTCGTCCTGCTGATCTTCCGCTCCGCGGACGAGGAGCGTGAGCAGCGCCACCACCAGGTCTCGGCCCAGGCCGCGCAGCTCGCGCGTGTCGTCGCGCAGAATCACCGCAAATCGATAGAGGCGGCGCGCCAGCTCCTGGAAAGCGCGGCCGCCGACTGGGACGGCGATCTGATCGGACCCGAGTGCGAGCGCCGGCTGCAGTGGCTGGAGCGGGCGACGCCCGTCAACTCGCTGAGCGTGGTGGACGCCGACGGCACGATCCTGTGCAGCACGCTGCCCGGCGCGGCCGGCCTCGCCATCGAAGACCGCGAGTACTTCCAGCAGGCGCTCGCCACCGGACGCTTCGCGGTCAGCAATCTGCTGCGCGGCAAGATCGGCAACGTGAACGTCGTCGCGGCTGCGCAGCCGGTCGCGGGCGCGAGCGGCCGCGTCGAGCACGTGCTGGTCGCCGGCGTGGTGTTCAACTGGCTGCCCAAAGCCTTGACCGAGGTCGGCGCCCCCGAGGACTTCGAGGCGCTCATCGTCTCCGGCAAGGGCGACGTCGTGGCGCGCTTCCCCGAGTCGCGCGCGGGCGGCGCCGCGCCCGTGGCGCGCGTGCTCGGCGATGCGCCGCTCGCGGGCCCGCGCGGGGCGCCCGATCTGGTGCGCATCGGCCTGCCGAGCCACCACGTCGACGGCGTCGCCGAGGACGCGCTGCAGCGCGGCCTGGTGGTGCTGAGCGCCGCCTTCGGCGTCGCGCTGCTGCTCGCCTGGCTCGGCTCGAGCTTCTTCGTGGTGAGCCCGCTGCGCCGCCTCGCGCAGGCCGCGGCCAAGCTCGACGCGGGCGATCTGTCGGTGCGCACCGGCGTGCCGCACGACGGCAACGAGATCGGCGAGCTCGCGCGCCGCCTCGACACGCTCGCCGTGCACCGGCAGCGCACGACGCGCGCGCTGCGCGCGCTAAGCGCCGGCAACCGCACCCTGCTGCGCGAGCAGACCGAGCGCGAGCTGCTGGGCGCCATGTGCCGCGTCGCCGTCGAGCACGGCGACTACGCGCTCGCGGTCGTGACCTACAAGGTCGACGACGAGGCGAAAACGGTGGCGATCCAGGCGCACGCCGGCGACGACCGCGGCGCGCTGCAGTTCATGCGGCCGACCTGGGCCGACACCCGGCGCGGCCGCGGCACCATCGGCACCGCCATCCGCAGCGGCCGCACCACGGTGCTGCAGAACATCGCCACCGCGCCGGGCATCGAGACCTGGCGCGACGAGTTCGTGCGGCGCGGCTTCGGCTCGGTGGCCTCGATGCCGCTGCGCGTCGAGGGCGAGGTGATCGGCACGCTGACGCTGTACTCGCGCGAGGCCGACGCCTTCGACCGCGAGGAGCTGCTGCTGATCGAGGAGATGGCCGACGACCTCGCCTTCGGCATCGGCGTGTGCCGGGCGCGCCTCAAGCACCAGGCTGCCGAGCTCGAGGTGCAGCACATCGCCACGCACGACGCGCTCACGGGGCTTGCCAACCGCAGCCACTTCCTCGGCCTGCTGCGCCAGGCGCTCGTGCAAGCGCAGCGCGAGGGCGCCGCGCTGGCCATCGTCGTCGTGCACCTGCGCGACCTGCAGGCGCTGGTCGACGGCCTGGGCTACGGCCCCGGCATGCAGGTGGTGCACGCGATCGCGCAGCGGCTGCGCCGCATCGTGCCGGGGGGCGAAGTCCTCGCGCGCGTGCCGCAGGAGGATTTCGTCGTCATGCGCCACGGCGCCGACGCCCAGGCGGCCGCGCTGGCGCAGGAGCTGCTCGAGGCGTTCGCGACGCCGGTCGAGGTGGGCGATGCGCGCATCGACGTGCAGGGGCACGCGGGCGCGAGCTTCTTCCCGCAGCACGGGGCGGAAGCCGACCTGCTGCTGCGCCGCGCCACCATCGCCTCGCGCGACGCCGCGCGGCGCGACCTCGCGTTTGCCGCCTATTCCGGCATCACCGAGCGCGAGAACCCGGGGCGCCTGGCGCTGGTCGCCGACCTGCGCCGCGACATCGAGGCGCGCGCCCTGCAGCTGCACTTCCAGCCCAAGGTCGACCTCGCCTTCGGCCGCATCATCGGCAGCGAGGCGCTGCTGCGCTGGCGGCATGCGCAGAAGGGCGACATCTCGCCGGGCCAGTTCGTGCCGCTCGCGGAGCAGACCGGGCTGATCCGCCCGATGACCTACATGGTGCTGGAAAGCGCGGTGCGCCAGCAGCGCGCCTGGCTCGAGGGCGGCCTGCGCCTGCCGGTGGCGGTCAACCTTTCGGTGCGCAACCTGCATGACCCGCGCCTGGTCGAGCGCATCGAGGCGCTGCTCGAGACCTGGCGCGTGCCGGCCGAGCTGCTCGAGCTCGAGATCACCGAGGGCGCGCTGGTGGAGGATCCCGAGACCGCGCGCGGCGTGCTCGAGCGCCTGCGGCGGCACGGCTGCAAGATCTTCATCGACGACTTCGGCACCGGCTATTCCTCGCTCAGCTACCTCGTGTCGCTGCCGGTGCACGCGCTGAAGATCGACCGCTCGTTCATCGTGCAGATGGCGGCGAAGAAGGAGGCGCGCACCGTCGTGTCCTCGATCATCTCCATGGCGCACGGCCTCGGGCTGCGCGTGGTGGCCGAGGGCGTGGAGCGCGAGCAGGAGCGCGACGCGCTCATCGCGCTCGGCTGCGACGACGCACAGGGCTTCCTCCTCGGCCGGCCGGTGCCGGCCGACACGTTCCGGGGAATTGCCGGCTTCTAGTACTGCAGCTTCGGGTAGAAGGCCCCGCGCCCCTCGGGCGTCATGTCGAGCAGGTTCCACAGCGGCCACAGCGCGTCGACGTGGCGCGGATCGAGCTTGTCGCTGCGCTTGGCGTAGAACAGCTCGGTGCCCCAGAAGTGCCGCAGCTTGCCGGCGCGGCGCACGAACACGTTCAGCATCGGCCACTGCCGCCCGTCGGCGTCCTCGCCGTGGTAGGCGCGGTTGTAGCCGTTGCCCTGCGAGGACAGCAGCTTCAGATTGCGCCAGCCGCGCGCGCGCGCGTGCTCCTCGATGCGCGCGAGCGGCGACTTGGCGATCACCACCAGGTTGGTGCACTGCGCGATGTGCTGCGCGTTGCCGTCCAGGCCGTCGAGCATCGAGGTGCACAGCGGGCAGGCCTTCTCCATCTGCGGACCGTACATGAAGCTGTAGGCCACCAGCGTGTCGCCGCGCTCGAAGAGCTGCGACAGCCGCACGCGCCCCTGCGCCGAGTCGAACTCGTAGTCCTCGGGCACCGCGCCGCCCTGCGGCAGCTTGCGGCGCAAGGCCGCCACTTCCTCGATCTTCTTGCGCAGCGCCTTCTCCGCGGTCAGCAGCTTGTTGCGCGCCTTGCGGTAGGCCGCGCTCTCGTTGGGAAATTCCATGCTCACCTCCGTTTCGCCGGCAGTTCGCCCACGTAGGCGTCGGCCATCGCGATCCAGCGCTTGAGCGCCCGCGCGTCGCACTTCGCCGGGTCCACCCACACGAAGCCCTTCATCGCCCGGCCGGTGATGTCCATCGGCTTCGCGCCGGGCCGCTTGAGCGCCGCCGCGTCCTGGTCCTTGCCGACGCGGAACATGAACTTGTCCTCGCCCATGCCGCACAGCATGTTGCCGCGATGCAGGAAGCACACGCCGCCGAACATCTTCTTCTCGGCGATGCCGCGCCGGCCGGCAAGCGCCTTGCGCAGGCGCGCGGCGAGCGCCTCGTTCACGGCTGCGTCTCCTTCCAGCTCGCGCGCTCCTGCATCGCTGCGTGCGCGCGCAGCAGCTTCGGGCAGGCCGCCAGCGCCGCCTTCGATTCCGGGAACATCTCCAGGTAGCCCACGATAGGCGCCAGAAAATAGTCCGGCAGCGTCGGGTTCTGCCCGGCGAGGAACGGCCGCGTGTAGCCGCGCTCGAAATGCGCGAGCATCGCGGGCAGCTCCTTCGCCGCGGCTTCCAGCACGCCGCGGTCCTCCTTCTTGAACACGTACTGCAGCACGTAGCGCCGGATGGCGACGTCGTAGACGTAGCTGTTGATGGCGCTCACCCACTGCTCGGCGACGGCGCGGTCGCGGATGTTCTGCGGCAGGAGCGTCGGCCCCGGGAACGCTTCTTCCACGTAACGCAGGATGGCGCTGGTCTCGAACAGGCGCACGTCGCCGTCGCAGAACACCGGGATGCGGCCCCAGGGATGCACCTCCAGGATCTCGGGCGTATGCGGCCCGCACTGCTGCATCCGGTACTGGATGCCCTTCTCGGCGAGGCCGATGCGCGCGGTGCGGGTATAGGTGCTGCGCGGGTCACCCTGCAGCGAGACGCTCGCAGCCGTGCCCGCCGGGTCGAGCAGGTCGGTGAGGCGGTTGAGGCTCGAGCCCCAGCCCTCCTTGTGCGAGTCGCACACCGCCTGGTCGGGGAATCCTGAATGCGTCATGCGCACCTCGGTGCCGCCGTCGCGCGCGGCGAGCGTCACGGTGATCAGCGTCTCCATGTTGGGCATGCCCTCGCCCACCCACTGCCAGGTGTAGACCAGGCGCTCGGGGCGTGCGAGCTCGCGGTAGTGCGCCTGCGCGATGAACTGGTCGCCGTCCTTTGCGCGCATGACGAGGCGAAAGCCCCCGCCGACGCGCGCATCGAGCTTCATCTCGGGGATGGTCATGCCGCGCGGGCACATCCAGCCCTTCATGCCGGCCTCGGTGACGAAGGCGTCGAACACTTTCTCGCGCGGCGCGCGGATGAAGCGCGTGAGGGTCAATTCGAAGGTCGCAGTGCGGTTCATGGCTTTCGCTCCAGGTAGTCGGCGAGCTGGTCGAGGCGCGCCTCCCAGAAGCGGCGGTAGCGCTCGATCCAGGCGTGCGCTGCGCGCAGCGGCCGGCCGCGGATGCGGCACAGGCGCCACTGCGCGTCGGTCTCGCGCTCGATGAGCTGCGCCTGCTCGAGCACCTTGAGGTGGCGCGAGACGGCGGGCAGCGAGATGTCGAAGGGCCGCGCCAGCTCGCCCACGCTCGCCTCGCCTTTCGCGAGGCGCGCGAGCAGCGCGCGGCGCGTGGGGTCGGCCAGGGCGGCGAAGGTCTGCGACAGGCGGTCCATGCGCCGTATTTAACGCTTACGTTAAATACAAGTCAAGCCCCGCGCGCGGACTTCAGCCCCGCGGTGAGGATGAACTTCATCGCCTCCTCGCGCGACATGGCGACCGGCACCGCCTGCGCGCGCGGCATGAACAGCGTGTAGCCGCCGATCTGGTAGCTCATCGGCAGGTA
>JBFFZT010000123.1:0-5884 GCA_041568535.1 Burkholderiales bacterium
ATCGTGCGCGCCTCCGGATCGAGCGTGGGGCCGTCGACCGGATCGTCCTGCGCGTCGCGGCCGATGTTCATGCGCCAGCGCCTGCGGACGCGCTACCGGCTCAGGGGATCGGCACCGCGGCGAGCAGCTGCGCGCCGACGTCCACGCGCCGCGCACTGTCGTGCGCCGGGCGCAGGCGGTGCGCGGCGACCCCGGGCAGGATCGCCTGCACGTCCTCCGGGATCACCTTGTCGCGCTCCTCGAGCAGCGCCCAGGCGCGCGCCGAGTGCACCAGGGCGAGCGCCGCGCGCGGCGACAGGCCCGCCACGTAGTCCGGCGAGCGCCGCGTGAACTCCACGATCGCCTGCACGTAGTCGAGCAGCGCCGGCGCCACATGCACGCGCTGCGCATCCGATTGCAGCTCGGTCAGCTCGGCCGGGCTCATGCACGGATCGAGGCTGGCGAGCAGGTCGCGCCGGTCGGCGCCCGCGAGCAGCGCGCGCTCGGCGTCGCGGTCCGGGTAGCCGAGCTCGATGCGCATCATGAAGCGATCGAGTTGCGATTCGGGCAGCGGGAAGGTGCCGACCTGCTCGGACGGATTCTGCGTGGCGATGACGAAGAACGGCTCGGGGAGCTTGCGCGTTTCGGCCTCCACCGTGACCTGGTGCTCCTCCATCGCCTCGAGCAGGGCGCTCTGCGTCTTTGGCGTGGCGCGGTTCACTTCGTCGGCGAGGATCAGCTGCGCGAAGATCGGTCCCGGGTGGAACTTGAAGGCGCCGCTGTCGCGCTCGTATACCGACACGCCGATGATGTCCGCCGGCAGCATGTCGCTGGTGAACTGGATGCGCTGGAAATGCATGCCGAGCGTCTTCGCCAGCACGTGCGCGAGCGTGGTCTTGCCCACCCCCGGCAGGTCCTCGATCAACAGGTGGCCGCGCGCGATGAGGCAAGCGAGCGCGAGGCGCACCTGCGTCTCCTTGCCGAGGATCACTTCGCCGGCCGCGGCGATCAGGCGGTCGAGCGGCGTCTGCGCCCGTGCCGGTTTGATGTTTGTTTTCAGAAGCATGGCCTGATTGTACAGGGTATGATTTGACGCATCATGGCGATCGCCTTCGTCACCCACGCAGACTGCCTGAAGCACGAGATGGGCGCATGGCACCCCGAGCGGCCCGAGCGCCTTACCGCGATCGAGGATCAGCTGATCGAGTCGGGCATCGGCCAGCACCTGGTGCGCGCGGACGCGCCGCTCGCCAGCGACGAGCAGCTGGCGCGCGTGCATCCGATGGAGTACGTGCGCGCCATCCGCGACGCCGCGCCGCAAGAGGGCACGGTGCACCTCGATCCCGATACGGCGATGAACCCGTTCACGCTGCAGGCGGCGCTGCGCGCGGCGGGCGCCGCCGTGCACGCCACGGACCTCGTGTTGCGCGGCGAGGCCGAGGGCGCGTTCTGCAGCGTGCGCCCGCCCGGGCATCACGCCTGCCGCGCGCGGCCCATGGGCTTCTGCATCTTCAACAACGTCGCCGTGGCCGCGCGCCACGCGCTCGAGGCGCACGGCCTGGAGCGCGTCGCCATCATCGATTTCGACGTGCACCACGGCAACGGCACCGAGGAGATCTTCGAGAACGACGCGCGCGTGCTGATGGCCTCCACGTTCCAGCACCCGTTCTATCCGTACAGCGGCACCGACGACCCGGCGCCCAACATGGTCAACGTGCCGCTGCCCGCCGGCGCGGGCTCGAAGCAGTTTCGCGCCGCCGTGACCAGCGCGTGGCTCCCGGCGCTCGACGGCTTCCGGCCGCAGCTGGTGCTCATTTCCGCGGGCTTCGACGCGCACGCCGAGGACGACATGGCGATGCTCAGCTTCACCGACCAGGACTACGCCTGGGTCACGCAGCAGATGAAGGCCGTCGCGGACCGGCACGCCGGCGGCCGCGTGGTGTCGATGCTGGAAGGCGGGTACGCGCTGTCGGCGCTCGGGCGCAGCGTGGTGCGGCACCTGCGCGTGCTGGCCGGACTGGACGCATAGGCCGCTTCCTGGTGTAAGGTAATGGCCGTCGGGCGCGACCGTGCCCGAGGAGGAAACCCCATGACCCTGTTCAACACCTTTACCCGTTTCAAGAAAGGACCCTGATGCGCTTGGCTCATCTGGCACTCCCCATTGCATTGGCTGCGTTCGCGGTCTCCGCACAAGCGCAGTCCCTCAAAGTGTCCGCGATCCCGGACGAATCGCCCACCGAGCTGCTGCGCAAGTTCAAGCCGCTGGGCACCTACCTCGAGCAGCAAACCGGCATGAAGGTCGACTGGACGCCGGTGAACGACTACCCGGCGGTGGTCGAGGGCCTCGCCGCCAGGCGCATCGACCTCGCCTGGCTCGGCGGCTTCACCTTCGTGCAGGCGCGCATCCGCACCGGCGACGCCATCCCGATTGCGCAGCGCGTGGAGGATGAGAAGTTCATCAGCTACTACATCGTGCCGAAGGACAGTCCCGCGAAGACGCTGCAGGACCTGAAGGGCAAGACCTTCGCTTTTGGTTCCCCGGCCTCCACCTCGGGGCACCTGATGCCGCGTTTCTTCCTGCTCAAGGCGGGCATCAACCCGGACAAGGACTTCACGCGCCTCGCGTTCTCCGGTGCGCACGACGCCACGGTGGCGTTCGTCGCCTCGGGCCGCGCCGAGGCGGGCGCGCTCAACGCCTCCGTGTACGACAAGCTGATCGAGCAGGGCGACGCCAACGCCAAGGCCGTGCGCATCCTGCAAACGACGCCGCCGTACTACGACTACAACTGGACCGTGCGCGGCGGGCTCGACCCGGCGCTGGTGAAAAAGCTCACCGCGGCGTTCCTCAACCTCGACCCCGGGAACCCCGCGCACAAGGCGATTCTCGACCTGCAGCGGGCGACGCGCTTCATCGCCACCAAGCCCGAGAACTACAAGGGCATCGAGGAAGCCGCGCGTTCCGCGGGGCTGCTGAAGTAGGCGGCAAAGGCACGTGAAGCTCGACGTCGACGCGCTGCACCTGACGCTGCCGGGCGGGCACCGCGCGCTCGCGGGCGTCTCGCTGGCGGTGGCGCGCGGCGAGCGCGTCGCCGTGATCGGGCCCTCGGGCGCCGGCAAGACCAGCCTGCTGCGCGTGCTCGGGCTGGCGCTGCGTCCTACCGCGGGCGCGCTCGCCATGGCGGACGTCGACCCTTGGGTGTTGCCGGCGCGCGCGCTGCAGCAGCTGCGCGGGCGTATCGGCCTGATCCACCAGGCGCCGCCGCTGCCGCCGCGCCAGCGCCTGGTGACCGCGGTGCTCGCCGGGCGCCTGGGCGCCTTTGGCCTGTGGCGCGGGTTGGCCTCGCTCGCCTATCCGGCGGACATCGCGGGCGCGCGCGCCGCGCTCGCGCGGCTCGACCTCGCCGAGCGCCTGTTCGATCGCTGCGATCGGCTCTCCGGCGGCCAGCTGCAGCGCGTCGGCGTGGCGCGCGTGCTGTACCAGAGGCCCGACCTGATCCTCGCCGACGAGCCCGTGTCGGCGCTCGACCCGCAGCTCGCCGACCAGACCGTGGGCGAGCTGCAGCGCGAGGCGCAGGCGCGCAGCGTGACGCTGGTGGCGAGCCTGCACGCCGTGGACCTGGCGCTGAAGTGGTTTCCGCGCATCGTCGGGCTGCGCGACGGCGCCGTGGTGTTCGACTGCCCGCCGGTGCGCGTCAGCGACGCCATGCTGCACGAGCTCTACGCCACGGAGTCGCAGACTCTCCCGGTGCAGGGCAGCGCGCCGCTCGCGCGCCCGGCGCCGCTGTCGCGCACTGCGCGCCGGGGCGCCCAGCCCCTGTGCCGGTAGGCGCAGCCGCGGCACCGCGCGACCCGGCGCTGCCGGCGCGCGTCGCCCTGACCGTCGTCGCACTGCTGCTGCTCTGGCCCGCGCTCGAGCTGACCGAGTTCGATCCGCGCAAGCTCTTCGCGCCGGACAGCCTGCGGACCATGGGGCGCTTCCTCGGCACCTTCTTTCCGCTGGCGCTGGAGGCGGATTTCCTCGGCCTGGTGCTGCGCTCGGCGCTGGAGACGCTCGCGCTCGCCACGGCCGGGATGGCGCTCGCCGTCGCGCTCGCCGTGCCGCTGTCGCTGGCGGTCTCGGAGAGCCTTTCGATCTCGCGCCTCGGGCCATCGCGCGGCGCGCGGCTGCGCCGCGCGCTGCGGCTTCCGCTGCGGCTGCTGCTGGTGGTCATGCGCTCGATTCCGGAGATCGTCTGGGCGCTGCTGTTCGTGCGCGCGGTGGGGCTCGGGCCGGCGGCCGGCATCCTCGCCATCGCCATCAACTACGCCGGCATGCTCGGCAAGGTGTATTTCGAGATCTACGAGGCGGGCGATACACGCCCGGCGCGCGCGGTCCTGGAAGCGGGCGGCGGCCGCCTGCACGCGTTCGCCTACGGCATCCTGCCGGTGTCGCTGCCCGAGCTCGTGTCGTACACCGTGTACCGCTGGGAATGCGCCATCCGCGCCTCGGTGGTGATGGGATTCGTGGGCGCCGGCGGCCTCGGCCAGCAGATGGAGCTGTCGATGCGCATGCTCGCCGGGGGCGAGGTGGCGACGATGCTGATCGCCTTCTTCGCGCTGGTGATGCTCGCCGACGGCATCAGCGCGCTGCTGCGCAAGGTGCTGACGTGACGCCGGGCGCCTTTGTCTGGCGGCCCTGGGCGGTGCTCGGCGCCTTTGCGCTCGCCGCCGGCGCCAGCTTCGCGTTCCTCGGCGTCGATTTCGGCACGCTGTTCGGTCGCGACAGCCTGCGCCAGATGGCGGAGTTCGCGCGCGGCTTCGTCCCGCCGGACACCTCGCCCGAGTTCGTGCGGCGCACGCTCGTCGGCGCCGCGGAGACGCTCGCCATCTCCGCGGTCGGCACCCTGCTCGCCGCACTCGGCGGGGCGCTGCTCGCGCTGCCCGCCTCGGGACGCTGGGGGCGCTGGCTGCGGCCGCCGGCGCGGCTCGCGCTCAACGTGCTGCGCTCGATCCCGGAGCTGGTGTGGGCGGTGTTCATGGTCCTCGCCGCAGGCCTGGGTCCGTTCGCCGGCTGCCTTGCGCTCGCCGTGCACACCGCGGGCGTGCTCGGGCGCCTGTTCGCCGAGACATTGGAGAACGCGCCGCCCGAGCCGGCGCGCGCGCTGCGCGACGCGGGCTCCGGCGCGACGCTCGCGTTCCTCTACGGCACGCTGCCGGTGGTGCTGCCGCAGTTCACGTCCTACGCGCTGTATCGCTGGGAGTACAACATCCGCATGGCCGCGGTGCTCGGCTTCGTCGGCGCAGGCGGGCTCGGGCAGATGCTCTACGTGTCGCTGTCGGTGTTCAAGACGCACGAGGCGGCGACGCTGCTCCTCGCCATGATCGCCATGGTGAGCCTCGTCGACCTGCTCAGCGCCTGGCTGCGCCGCTTCCTCGGCCGCTCGGGCGCATGAGGCCGCGCAGCGCATGCGTGAGCGCTGCGCGCTCCGCCGCCGGCGCGAACCGGGGGCGCCGCGCCGCCAGCGCGCGCCGCAGCCGGCGATAGAACTCGGGCTCGCGCTCGGCACGCGCCATCAGGCGCGCGAGGGAGCGTTCGTCGCCCAGAGGGAAGTAGCCTGGATAGCCGCGCCCGAGCATGCCGATATTGCCGGCAATGCCCGAAGCGAGCACCGGCGTGCCGAGGCGCGCGGCTTCCGCGATGACGTTGGCGCCGCCCTCCATGCGCGAGCTCACCACCAGCAGGTGGCTGCGCGCGATCCAGGCGAGGGCGCGAGCGTGCGGCAGGCCGCCGAGCCAGCGGTAGCGCGGCTCGTCCCGCATGCGGCGCTGCGCCTCGCGCGCCATGTCGGCGGCGAGCGCGGCGCCGACGTGCACGACTTCGATGCGCGCGTCGCCCGGCAGGCGCTCGAGCGCGGCCGCCGCGCGA
>JBFFZT010000124.1:0-5856 GCA_041568535.1 Burkholderiales bacterium
AGGCGTCGATCCGGTAATCCACCCATTCTGCGATCAGATTTCGCAGATCGGCGTCCTTGGTGAAATCGCTTGCCGAGCCGTCGATCTTGTTCTTGCCCAGCTCGAGCACGTAGACATGGTCCGAGACGCGCACGCACTGGCGCACGTTCTGGTCCACCAATAGCACGGTAATGCCCTGCTGGGGCAGCCCGTGGATGAACTCGTAGATCTCGGCGGCGAGCTTGGGGGCGATCATCGCGGTGGGCTCATCGAGCAGCACCGCGCGGGGCTTCAGCGCTAGCGCCCGCCCCAGCTCCAGGAAGCGCTGCTGCCCGCCGCTCATCGCGCCGGCGGCCTGCGTGCGCCGGTCCTTGAGGATCGGGAACTGGGCGTAGGCGCGCTCCAGCGCCTCGGCGACGCGCGCCTTGTCGCGCCGGAACGACCAGCAGGCAAGGCGCAGGTTGTCCTCGACCGAGAGCTCGTTGAAGAGGCTCCGGTTCTGGGGCACGAGCGAGATGCCGCGCTCGATGAAACGCCACGGCGGCAGGCCGGTCACCACCGCGCCGTCGATCAGCACCTCCCCGACCACCGGTTTCAGCAGCCCGTACATCGTGCGCAGCGCGGTGGACTTGCCCGCGCCGTTCGGGCCGATCACGCCGGTGATCCTCCCGGGCCGCACCGCCATCGACAGGCCCTGCAGGATGCGGATGTCGCCGTGGTAGGCGACGTCGACCGCGCGCAGCTCGAGGACCGGCGTCTCAGTTGCCAAGGTAGGCCTCCACCACGGCGGGGTTGCCGCGAATCTCGTCCACGCTGCCCATGGCGATCACGCGGCCTTCATTCAAGGCCGCGACGCGGTGCGAGAGGCGATAGATCGAGGTCAGGTCGTGGCTGATCAGCAGCACCGTCTTGCCGCCCGCGGCCATCGCCTCGATGCGCTCGATCATGAACTTGCACAGCGTGGGGTGCACCCCGGCAAACGGCTCGTCGAGCATCACCACCGTCGGGTCGGGCATCAGCATGCGCGCCATCTCGAGCAGCTTCTGCTGCCCGCCGGAGAGCTCCTCGGCGAAGTTGTGGCGCAGCTCGATCAGGTTCATGTGCTCGAGCGTATGCTCCGCGCGCTCGATCAGCGCCGGGCCGGTTTCGCTGCGGTCGAGCACCGGCACCAGCAGGTTGTCGATGAGCGACATCCTGCGGAACACGCGCGGCACCTGGAAGGTGCGGCCGACGCCGTGGTGCGCGATCTCGTGCGGCGTGCGATGCGTGACGTCGTGCCCGCCGATCATCACCCGGCCCTCATCGGCGCGGTAGATGCCGCAGATGCAGTTCATCAGCGTGGTCTTGCCCGCGCCGTTGACGCCGATGATGCCGAGCACCTCGGCGCTGCGTGCTTCGAGCTCGATGCCGTCCAGCGCGGTCAGGCCGCCGAAGCGCTTTCTCAGGCCGCGCACTTCGATCGCCGCGCTCATCGCTGCGCCCTCCAGCCGAGCAGCCCCGCGGGCCGGATCAGAATCACCGCGACCAGGATGCCGAAGCCGACGATCGGCGCCATCGCCTGCGGCAGGAACACGGTGGCGAGCTGCTCGGCGAGGCCGTAGAGGATGCCGGCGAGCAGCGCCCCGACCGGGTTGCCCAGGCCGCCGAGCACCACCACGATGAAGCCGATGATCGAGTACTCGGCGCCCGAGAATGGATTGAAGGCCGGGAACACGAGCGCCACCAGCACGCCGGTGACGCCGGCGATGGCGGAGGCGAGCGCGAAGGCGAACGCCGAGAGCTTGACCACGTCGACGCCGACGATCTTGATCGCTTCGGGGTTCATGATCGTCGCGCGCAGGGCCTTGCCGGGCAGGGTGCGGAACAGGAACCAGGTGAGCGCCGCGGCGAGCACGATGACGATGCCGAAGGCGACGATGCGCGCGGTGGAGACGTAGATCGGCCCGACCTTCATCGAGATCGGCGTGAAGGAATAATCGATCGAGCGCGAGTCGGCCTCGAAGAGGAGCAGCATCACCGCGGCGAGCGCGATCGACACGCCGTACATCATCAGGAACGACATGATCTCGGGGTCGTCGCTCTTTTGCAGGCGCGGCAGCAAGAGGTAATACGCGCCCCAGCCCATCGCGAAGAACGAGAGCGCCGCCACCGGCAGCGCATAGAGCGGCGCCAGCCCGAGGTTGCTGAACAGGGCATAGGCGAGGAACGAGCCGCCGATGACGAACTCGCCGTGCGCGAAGTTGACGATGCGCAGCACGCCGTAGAGCAGCGTCAGGCTCATGCCGATCAACGCGTAGATGCCGCCGACGATGAGGCCGTTGATGAGGCCGTTGAGGACGAGGATTTCCACGCGCGCGCCCTAGGGAACGTAGCGCCGCCACTCGGGGCGGCGGCGCAGGATCGTGCCGACGATGCCGCGCGGCAGGAACAGCACCAGCAGCACCGTGGCCACGCCGAGGATCAGCAGGTTGAGGAGCGGAAAGCGGCGCCAGATCAGCTCGTCAAGCCACACCATGACCACGGCGCCGACGATCGGCCCGGTGACCGTGCCCAGGCCGCCGGCAACGGCGTAGATCACGGTCTTCGCGGTGGTGAGCGTGTTGAACGCGGTCTCGGTGTCGACCACGTTGGTGTACCAGGCCTCGATGCCGCCGCACAGCGCCGGGAAGAACGCCGCGATCAGCCAGCCGTAGAGGCGCACGCGCGTCACGTTCACGCCCATCATGTCGGCGGCCTCGGCATCGTCGCGCACCGCGCGCAGCGCCTTGCCCAGGCGCGAGCGCGACAGCCACAGGATGGTGCCGAGCGCGAGCAGCATCGCCGCCATCATCACGTAGAAGGAGTGCACCGGTTCGGCGCGGCTGCCCAGTTGCAGGCCGAAGGAGCCGCCGGTGATGTTCTCGGGCATGTTCGAGATCACCAGGCGGCAGATGCCGGCGAGGGCGAGGCTGACGATGGCGAAGTAGATGCCGGAGAGGCGCAGCGTCGGCGCGAACAGCAGCCCCAGAATCACGCCCGCCGCGCCCGAAAAGGGCAGGGCGAGCAGCACCGGGAATCCGAGGCTTTTCACCAGGATCGCGGTGGTGAAGGCGCCCACGCCGTAGAAGGCGACGAAGCCGAAGGGCATGTAGCCCGAGAAGCCGGCGGCGACGTTGAACGCCGAGGCCATCGTGATCCACAGCATCAGGTAGAAGTGGAACGCGATGTTGAGGTCGAGCACCGGCACCACGAGGAAGTAGAGCGTGACGATGCCGCCGATGATCGCGGCGAGCGTGAAGTAGATGCGGTCGGCGGAAGCGCGCTCGAGCGAGCGCGCCGCGCCGGACGGCTCAGGCGGCATGGGCGAGCTTGGGGCGCAGCTTGTGGTGGCCGGTGTCCTCCTGGAACGCCTTGCCGATCTCGAGCACGGTGCGCTCGGCAAAGGGCTTGCCGAGGATCTGCATGCTCATCGGCAGGCCCTCGTGCAGCCCGGCCGGCATCGCCAGGCCGCACAGGCCGAGGTAATTCCAGGGCCGCGTCAGGTGGCCGGGGATCGGGGCCTGCTCGTCGATTTCGTCGACCGGCGGCGCGGGCAGCGCGAGCGTGGGCAGCAGCATCGCGTCGTAGGGGCGCATCCACTCCGCGAACACGCGCCGGCGCAGCGCCATCACGCGCAGCGTCTCGGCGTACTCGCCGGGCGCGAGCTTCGCCGCGCCGCGCACGCGCTCGCGCACCGCGGGGCCGATCGGCTGCTTTTCGTCCTCGATATAAGCGCGGTGCAGCGCGTAGGCCTCGGAGGCGATGACGGCGCCGGCGGGCTTGGACAGCTCGAAGGCCCACTCGGGCAGGCGCGCGGGCACGATCTTCGCGCCGAGCTTCTCCAGGCGCTTCGCGGCGTCCTGCCAGGCCGCGAGCACCGCGGGGTGCATGTACGGGGGCAACTGCTTCGCGTCGGGGAGCGCGATGCGGAAACGATCCAGGCGGCCGGCGTCGAGGCGCTCGGGCAGGTCGAGCGGCGGCTGGCCGAGGGTGGTCGGATCGCGCTCGTCCGGTCCGGCGAGCACGCGCAGCATCTCGGCGCAGTCGTCCACCGAGCGTCCGAGCGGGCCGATGGAGTCCAGCGTCCAGGAGAGCAGTCCCGTGCCGTGCAGGCTGATGCGGCCGAAGGTGACCTTCAGCCCGACGATCCCGTTGAAGCCGGCGGGGATGCGCACCGAGCCGCCCGTGTCGCTGCCGATGCCCACCGGCGCGAGGCCCGCGGCCACCGCGACGCCGGTGCCGCTGGAGGAGCCGCCCGGCACGCGCTGGCGCTTCAGGTCCCAGGGGTTCCACGGCGTGCCCATCAGCGGGTTGGTGCCCCAGCCGCCGAAGGCGAATTCGACCATGTGGGTCTTGCCCAGCGGGATCATGCCCGCCCCGGCCAGCCGCTCGACGGTGGCGCAGGTGGTGTCGGCGACGCGCTTGGCCCACATCTTGGAGCCGATAGTGCCGACGCGCCCGGCGATGTCGCACAGGTCTTTCAGCGCGATCGGCAGGCCGTGCAGCGGTCCGAGCGGCAGCTTCGCCTTGCGCGCCGCATCGGCGGCGTCGGCGAGCTGGCGCGCCTCGTCGGCGTACACCTCGACGAAGGCGTGCAGCTTTTCGTTGTGTTTTTCGATGCGCGCGAGGTGCGCGTCGACGATCTCGCGGCTCGAGGTCTTGCCGCGGCGCAGGAGCTCGGCCTGCTCGGCGAGCGTGAGGTCGGTGAGGTCGATGGCGGTTCTCCCCCTGAGAGAGCGGCATGTTCGCTGCGGCGTGCCGTGACTGTCAACGCGCTTTCGCTGCGCGTTGTTGACGCGCGGGACGTGCCGCCGATAATGCGGCCATGGCCCTGGACCTCGTGATCCGCGGCGGCAAGGTCGCCACCGCCGGAAAAACCCTCGATTGCGACGTCGGCATCCGCGGCGGGCGCATCGCCGAGCTGGGCGCGGGCCTGAAAGGCGAGCGCACGATCGAGGCGCGCGGCAAGCTGGTGCTGCCGGGCGGGGTCGACAGCCACTGCCACGTCGAGCAGGTCTCCTCCTTCGGCATCCTGTGCGCGGACGACTTCTACTCGGCGACGGTGTCGGCGGCCTACGGCGGCACCACCACCATCGTGCCGTTCTGCGCGCAGCACCGCGGCGACTCGCTCGCGGCGGTGCTTGCCGACTACCACCAGCGCGCGAAGGCGAAGGCGGTGATCGACTACGGCTTTCACCTCATCATCGCCAACCCGGACGCGCAGACCCTCGGCACCGACCTGCCGGCGGCGATCGGCTCGGGCATCCGCTCGTTCAAGATCTTCATGACCTACGACCGCATGCGCCTGATGGATGAGCAGATCCTCGACGTGATGGCCACGGCGCGGCGCGACGGGGCGCTCGTCATGGTGCACGCCGAGAACCACGGCATGATCTCCTGGCTCGCCGGGCGCATGGTGAAGCAGGGCAACACGCTGCCGCGCTACCACGCCATCTGCCACACGCGCGGCTCGGAGTCCGAGGCGATCCAGCGCATCGTGGCGCTCGCCGAGCTCGTCGACTGCCCGATCCTCATCGTGCACGTCTCGACCCCCGAGGGTATCGAGGCGATCCGCCAGGCGCGCGCGCGGCCTCAAGGTCTACGGCGAGACCTGCCCGCAGTACCTCTTTCTCACCGCGAAGGACATCGACATCGGCCTCGTGGGTGCGGCCTTCTGCTGCTCGCCGCCACCGCGCGACAAGGCAGCGCAGGAAGCCTGCTGGCAGGGATTGAAGGACGGCGCGCTGCAGGTGTATTCGTCGGATCACGCGCCTTACGCCATGGACGCCAAGGGCAAGCTGCCGAAGGGGAAGGCCACCACCTTCAAGGAGATGGCGAACGGCGTGCCGGGGCTGGAGC
>JBFFZT010000125.1:0-5845 GCA_041568535.1 Burkholderiales bacterium
GCCGCCGGCGCGCCGGCGAGCGCGACCAGCGCCGCGACCGCCGCCAGCATGATGGCGATGCCCGCGACATAGACGAGCTCGCGCTCCACGCGGTCGGAGAGCCAGCCGCCGCCGGTCTTGCCGACGATGCTGGCCACGCCGATCACGCCGACCACCGACGCGGCGACGAGCGCCGAGACCCCCTGGTCGACGAGGTAGGCCACCTGGTGCACGTGCAGCGTCTGCGAGCAGATGTTGCCGAAGAAGAACGCGGCGAGCATCAGCCAGAACGGCGCGCCGCGCATCGCCTGCGCCAGGGTGACTACAGGCAGGGCCTTTCGTGTGACTGCAGCGGGCTCGGGAGCAGGACGATGGATCGGCCCCTGCCGGTGCAGATAGAGCGAGGAAGGCACGATCCACAACACGCAGATCGCCGCCAGGACGCGAAACGCCGTGCGCCAGCCGTAGGCGTCGATGAGCAGCTGCGTGAGCGGCACGACGAGCAGCATGCCGACGCCGACGCCGGAGCTGACGATGCCGAGCGCGAGGCCGAGCTTGTCCTGGAAATCGCGCTGCACCTGCACCAGCGCCGGCACCCAGCCCGCCGCCGCCACGGCAATCGCGGTGATGACGCCGAAGCTGAGATACAGATGCCAGGGCGCGGCGATGTAGCTGTTTGCCCAGAGCGCGAGGCCGAGGGCGACGCCGCCCGCCGCCATCAGCCGCAGCGGGCGCAGACGATCGCAGAGCGCGCCGACCACGGGGTTGACGGCGCCGTGCACCAGCGTGAACACCGAGAACGCGCCGGCGAGCACCGAGCGGCTCCAGCCGAACTCGTTCAGCAGCGCGACCAGCACGACGCTGTAGGAGTACCAGACGCCGTAGGCGAGCGCGAGCGTGAGCGCGATGACGCCCAGGCTCAGCGCGCGGCGCGGCTGCGGCAAGGTGCGTCTAGCGAGTGCTCAGGCCGCGCCTTCCACGAGGCGCATGTCGCGCTCCGCAGCGTTGCCGAGCGCATCGAGCGCCTTCTTGTAGGCCGGCCCTTCGTACGCGGCCCGCGCCTTTTCGACGCTGTCGAACTCGACGACCACCGTACGCTGGTTCATGCCCAGCTCGTAGGTCTTGGTGGGCATGCCGCGCACCAGGAACCTGCCGCCCTGCGCCTGGACGGCGGGGCCGGCGAGTTTCGCGTACGCCTCGAGGGCTTTGGGATCCTTGAGCGAGCGGTAAGTGACAACCATGTAGGCCTTGGCCATTGCAGTCTCCTCGGGCATAGCGAACGGAATGTCATTTTCACATGACCGCACCCGCTTGCCGCGCAGTTTCGCCGCCGCGGCGGCATCGTTGCTATAGTCGGCGCATCCCGATCCGGAAGGAGAACCGCGTGAGCACCGTCCCCAACCACGCCCTGCGCCAGCTGCGCGCGGGCAAGCTCGCCATCGGCCTGGGCCTGCGCCAGGCGCGCACCGTCGACATCGGCCAGATCCTGAAGACCGCGGGCTTCGACTGGATGTTCATCGACTGCGAGCACAACTCGATGGGCACCGACACCGCCGCGCAGATCGCCGCCGCCGCGCTCGCCATCGGCATCACGCCGGTGGTGCGCGTCGCCGGGAAGGAGCACTGGCTCGCTTCACGCATGCTCGACAACGGCGCCCAGGGCGTCGTCGTGCCGCACGTCGACACCGAGCTGGAAGCCAAGCGCATCGCCGATCATTGCCGCTTCCCGCCCATCGGCCACCGCTCGATGGGCGGCGGCCTGCAGCAGCTCGGCTTCGCGTCGATGCCGGTGGGCGAAGCGGCGAGGATCGTCAACGAGGAAACGCTCGTCGTGGTGATGCTCGAATCGCCCCGGGGCATCGAGAACTGCGAGGCGATCGCTGCGGTGAAGGGCATCGACGCGCTGCTCATCGGCACCAACGACCTGTGCTTCGAGATGGGCATCCCGGGCAAGTTCGACGACCCGCGCGTCGCTGAGGCCTACAAGAAGGTGATCGCGGCCTGCAAGAAGCACGGCAAGTTCGCCGGCATGGGCGGCATGTACACGAAGGAGCTGCTCGAGCGCCATATCGCCATGGGCGTGCAGCTGATCCTCAGCGGCTCGGACTTCTCGCTGCTGCAGCAGGCAGCGAAAGCGCGTGCCGACCTGGTGCGCGGGTTCGAGGCGAAGTCATGACCCCGCGCGTCGAGAAGGTCGTGGTGCGCGACAGCCCGATGGAGGTGTTCCTTTTCGCGCCCAAGGGCGCGGGCCCGCACCCCGGGCTGGTCCTGTGCCAGCACATCCCAGTCGGGCACACCGGCGTGGAGAACGACGTCGTCACCCTGAAGACCGCCGAGCGCTACTGCGAGAACGGCTACGCCGTCGCCGTGCCCTTCATCTTTCACTGGTGGCCGAAGAGCGCCGACATCGAGGTGAAGCGCACCGCGTTCCGCGACGACTGGACGCGGCTCGACCTCGACGCGGCCTTCGACCTGCTCGCCTCGCAGCCCGGCGTCGACAAGGCGCGCATCGGCATCGCCGGCCACTGCTGGGGCGGGCGCGTGGCCTGGCTCGGCGCCTGCACCAACCCGCGCTACAAAGCCGCCGCGATCTTCTACGGCGGGCGCGTCAAGCTCGTCATGGGGGAAGGCAATCCGCCGGCGATCGACCTCACGCCCGGCATCCGCTGCCCGGTGATCGGCTTCTTCGGCAACGAGGACACCAATCCGACGCCGGCCGACGTCGACGACTACGAGGCCGCGCTTGCCAAGGCCGGGGTCGAGCACGTCTTTCACCGCTACGACGGCGCGGGCCACGCCTTCCAGTCGTTCAACAACCCCGAGCGCTATCGCAAGGAAGCAAGCGAGGACGCGTGGCGCAAGGCGCTCGCGTTCTTCGCGGACAAGCTCGGCAAGAAGTAGCGCGGGCTACTGCGCCGTCCAGCCGCCGTCGACGACGAGGCTGGTGCCCGTCATCAGCGAAGCCGCCGGTGAGGCGGCGAACACCACCGCCGCCGCCACTTCGTCGGCCTGACCCACCCGTCCCATGGCGATGCGGCCGCGCACCCAGTCGGCGAAATCGGGGCGCGCCGCCATCTTCTGGTAGAGCGGCGTCTCGATGAAGGTGGGCGCGATCGACAGCACGCGGATACCCAGCGGGGCGAATTCGAGCGCCATCGACTTGGTGAGGCCCTCGAGCGCGTGCTTGGTGAGGGCGTAGACTGTGCGTCCGGGCGCGCCGACGTGCCCCATTTGCGAGGACATGTGCAGGATGGCGCCGCCGCGCTGCTTGCGCTCGGGCGACTCGAGCATCTTGCGCGCGGCGGCCTGCGCGACCAGGAACGCCGAGCGCACGTTCAGCGTGAGCAGCAGGTCCAGGTGCTCTTCGCTCACCTCGACGAACGGCTCCGGGATGTTGGTGCCGGCGTTGTTCACGAGAACGTCGAGGACGGGGATCGCCGCGACAGCTTTCTGCATTGCCGCCGTATCGGTCACGTCGCACGCCACGGCGTGCGCCTTGCCGCCGGCAGCGCGGATCTCGGCGGCCACCTGGTCGATCTCGTCGCGCGTGCGCGCCATGAGCCAGACTTCGGCGCCGGCCCGCGCCAGCGCGAGCGAGCATGCCTGCCCGATGCCGCGTCCCGCGCCGGTGACCAGGGCGACGCGATCGTCGAGCCGGAAGCGCTCCGTCATATCGCTCACTTGGCGCCCAGCCCGACGTTCTGTCCGCCGTAGCGGCGCAGCCTGAGGTCGGCCTGCTCCTTGTGGCCCCAGAAGCGCTCGATGGCGCACAGGCGCGAGCAGTACTCGCCGATCTTGACGCTCGCCTCGCGCGTCACTTCCTGGTAGGTGCAGGTTTTCAAGAACTTGCCGACCCACAGCCCGCCCGTGTAACGCGCGGCGCCGAGCGTCGGCAGCGTGTGGTTGGTGCCGATCACCTTGTCGCCGTAGGAGACGTTGGTCTCCGGCCCGAGAAAGAGCGCGCCGTAATTCCTCATGCGCTCGAGAAAGTAGCGCGGGTTGTTGGTGAGAATCTCGACATGCTCGGCGGCCACGCGGTCGGCCTCCTTCACCGCCTCCTCCAGCGAGCCGACAAGGATGATCTCGCCGTAGTCGCGCCAGGCGACGCCGGCGACGTCCGCCGTGGGCAGCACTTTGAGCTGGCGCGCGATCTCGGCAGGCAGCGCTTCGGCGATCTTCCGCGACGTGGTGATGCAGATGGCGGGGCTGGTCGGGCCGTGCTCGGCCTGGCCGAGGAGGTCCGTGGCGATCATCTCGACGTCGGCGGAGTCGTCGGCGACCACCAGGATCTCGGTGGGGCCGGCGAACAGGTCGATGCCCACTTTACCGAACAGCTGGCGCTTGGCCTCGGCCACATAGGCGTTGCCCGGACCGCATAGCATGTCCACCGGCCGGATGGTCTCGGTGCCCTGTGCCATCGCGGCGATGGTCTCCGCGTGCGGCTCGCCCTGGTTCGGCGGCGTGCAGGCGATGATGCGCTTCACGCCCGCGGTGCGCGCGGTGACGATGCTCATGTGCGCCGAAGCCACCATCGGGTAGCGGCCGCCGGGCACGTAGCAGCCGACCGACTCCACCGGGATGTTCTTGTGCCCGAGCTTGACGCCGGGCAGCGTCTCGACCTCGATGTCGCGGATCGCTGCGCGCTGGTGCTCGGCAAAGTTGCGGATCTGCGCCTGCGCGAACTTGATGTCGCTGATCGTCTCCGGCGCGACCTTGGCCATGATGCCTTCGATGTCCGCCTTGGAGAGCTTCTTCGGCGTCCACTTGTCGAACTTCTCCGAGTACTCGCGCACCGCGGCGTCGCCGCGCTTTCGCACGTCGGCGAGGATGTCCTCGACGGTGCGGCGCACCTTCTGGTCGATCTCGTCGGTGACGTCCTGGGCGATGCGGCGCTTGAGGTGGGTGGCCATGGGGTCCTCGCAAATCGGGCTCGAGAGGCGGATTCTAGGTCGGCTGCGGCCCGGCTTCGAGAGAATCTGCGGTGCCGGAGGTATATTGCGGCGAGTCATGCAGCCCGACGAAGAGCTGCCGCAGGCGCTTGCGGCGATCAGCGTGCATTTCGACGCCGAGGGGCTGGCGTGCGACTACGCGGCGCTCGGCGCTTCGCGCGAGCGCGGCCACCTCGCCGTCTGCCTGGGCGAGCTCGAGGGCTTCGACCCTGGGCGGGTGCGCATCTCGGCGCGCGCTGCGTTCTGGATCAACGTCTTCAATGCCGGCGTGCTGCGCGACGCGCCGGAGCTCGCGTTCGCGGGCGACGAGCAGGAGGTGGCGGCGTTCTTCGAACGCCCGCGGCTCAGGATCTCAGGGCAGCCGTTCTCGCTCGACGACATCTGCCACGGCCTGCTGCGCGGCAACGTGCCCGCGCACGGCACGCTGCAGGCGCCCATGCGGCGCGACGATCCGCGGCTTGCCTACACGCCCATCGCCTTCGACGAGCGCGTGCACTTCGCCCTGTTCCGCGGCGCGCGTTCGTCGCCTGCATTCCGCGTGTTCGAGGGCGGCAGGCTGGACGAGCAGCTCGAAGAGGCCGCCGAAAGCTACATCCAGCGCGTGGCGCAGGTGGCGCCCGACGGCAGCACGCTGCAGCTGCCGAAGCTGCTGCAGTGGTACGCGGCGGACTTCGGCGGCGAACGCGGCGTGCTCGAGTTCGTCCTCGGCCGGCTCGACGACGCCGCGCTCGAGCGTGCCGAGCGCAACCTCGAGCACCTCAAGCTGCGCTACGAGGCGTTCGACTGGACGCTGAACCGCCGTTAGCCGGTAATGGATCCGCTGCTGACGCTCGCGGTGCACCAGGCAATGCGCGCCGCGCTGCGCGCGGGAGCGACGACACTGGAATGCTCGCTGGATCTCGAGCGCTCGCAGACCC
>JBFFZT010000126.1:0-5818 GCA_041568535.1 Burkholderiales bacterium
GCACGCCCAGACGCCGACCGCGAACAGGAACGCCAGGATCCCGAACAGCACGAGCGGGGGATACGCCGGGCCGATCAGCCACCAGATCGGAAAGGCGAGCAGCGTGCCCACGGTGCCGGGCGCGAACGGCGAGAGTCCGGCGCCGAAGCCGAAGGCGATGAAGTGCGCCGGATGGCTGAAGGCGAAGCCGGCGCGCGGGCGAAACACGATCATGCGAAGTGGTCGAACCCGGCCGCGATTTCCATCTCGCGGCCCTGCGCGTCGAGCAGCCGCAGGCGCGGCGCGCCCGCCTCGATCGAGCCGACGCGCGCGAGCGCCACGCCGAGCGGCGCCGCCAGCGCGGCGATCGCTGCGCGCGCCGCCGGCGGCGCGGTGAACGCGAGCTCGTAGTCGTCGCCGCCCGCAAGCACGCAGCGCCGCTCGAGCGCGGCGTCGCGGATCGGGAATTTCGGCAGATCGGCGTAGCGCACCTGCGCCCCCACGCCCGAGCGCTCGAGGATGTGACCGAGGTCCTGCGCGAAGCCGTCGGAGACGTCGATGGCCGCGCTCGCCAGGCCGCGCAGGCGCTCGCCGAGCGCGACGCGCGGCTCGGGCTCGTGCAGGCGCTTTGCCGCCCGGGCATTCTCCGCATGCTCGAGCGCGAGCGCGGCGCCGCCCAGCTCGCCCGACACCCAGACGTCGTCGCCCGGCTTCGCGCCGTCGCGGCGCAGCGCCGTGCCCGCCGGTACCTCGCCGAGGATGGTGACGCAGATGGCGAGCGGCCCGCGCGTGGTGTCGCCGCCCACCAGGTCCACCTTGAAGCGCGCGGCGAGCGCGTAGAAGCCTTCGGCGAACGCCGCGAGCCACGCTTCGTCGGCCGACGGCAGCGCGAGCGCGAGCGTCGCCCAGCGCGGGCCGGCGCCCATCGCCGCCATGTCGGAGAGGTTCACCGCCAGCGCCTTGTGCCCGAGCGCGCGCGGCTCGGCACGCACGGCGAAGTGGCGCCCTTCGAGGAGCAGGTCGGTCGACACGGCGAGCTCGCAACCGGCGGCGGGCTTGAGCAGCGCCGCATCGTCGCCGACGCCGAGCGGGGCGTTGCGCGCCGGGCGCGAGAAGTAGCGCCGGATGATCTCGAACTCGGAGGGCACCGCGGCGCCCTCAGGCGGGCTGCGGCCCGCGCGCCACTTCCTGCGAACGCAGCCCCCGGGCGAGCTTCTCCAGCACGCCGTTCACGTACTTGTGGCCGCCGGTGCCGCCGAAGCTCTTGCCCAGCTCGATCGCCTCGTTCAGCACCACACGAAACGGCGTCTCCGGATGCGCCTGCAGCTCGAAGGTGCCGATGTACAGGATGGCGCGCTCCACGGGCGAGAGGCGCCGGAACTCGCGGTCGAGGTAGGGCGCGATCAGCGCCTCGAGCTCGCCGGCGCGCGCCTGCACGCCGCGCACCAGCGCCTCGGCGAGCGCGCGGTCGGTGCGCCCGTCGTCGTCGATCTGGCGCACCTGCTCGAGCGCATCGCCGCTGCCCATCTGCCAGGCGTAGAGCGCCTGCAGCGCGATCTCGCGCGAGCGGCGTCGCGCGCCCTTCGCTCCCTTCATTTCGGCCACGTCGCGACCTTGGCGCGCAGGCGCGCCATCTCGAGCGCCACGCGCACCGCTTCGGCGCCCTTGTCAAGGCGCGCCTCGGCCTGCTTCTCGTCGTCGGTGGTGAGGATGCCGTTGGCGACCGGAATGCCGAATTCCAGCGCCACGTCCATCACGCCGCGCGCCGACTCGTTGGCCACGACCTCGAAGTGGTAGGTGTCGCCGCGCACCACGCAGCCGATGGCGGCGAGGCAATCGAACTTGCCGCTCTGCGCCAGCCACTGCAGCGCGAGCGGGATCTCCAGCGCGCCGGGCACCTCCTCCACGGTGAGCTCCTTGACCCCGAGCTTCTTCGCCTCGTCGCGCGCGCGCTGCAGGAGCTTGCCGCTGAGCGCGTCGTTAAAGCGGCTCGCCACGATGCCCAGGCGCATGGCGCTAGCCCCGCGGCGACTCGATGTAGCCGGTGACCTCCAGGCCGAAGCCCGTCATGCTCGGCATCTTGCGCGGCGCGGCCAGCAGGCGCATGCGGCCTACGCCCAGCTCGCGCAGGATCTGCGCGCCGATGCCGTAGGTGCGCAGGTCGGCGCTGCGGCCCGTGCGCTCGGGCCGGGTTTGCGCGAGGCGCGCGTCGATGGCGTCCGAGGCCTGGTTGCAATTGAGCAGCACCACCACGCCGGTGCCGGCCTTGGCGATCGCGGTGAGCGCCTCGCCCACGCCCCAGGTGTGCGCGCCAGGGCCCGCGTCGAGCAGGTCGACCACCGACAGCGGCTCGTGCACGCGCACCAGCGTCTCGGCCTCGGCCGCGGGCGTGCCCGCCACCAGTGCGAGGTGCGTGCCGCGTGTCGGCACGTCGTGGAACGTCACGAGGTGAAAGCGTCCCCAGGCGGTGTCGATGTCGCGCTCGAGGCCGCGATTGACGAGCGACTCGTGGCGGCTGCGGTATTCGATCAGGTCGGCGATGGTGCCGATTCTCAATCCGTGCTCGGCGCAGAACTCCAGCAGGTCGGGCAGGCGCGCCATCGTGCCGTCGTCCTTCATCACCTCGCACAGCACCGCCGCCGGCGCGAGCCCGGCGAGCCGCGCGAGATCGCAGCAGGCCTCGGTGTGCCCCGCGCGCACCAGCACGCCGCCGTCCTGGGCGATGAGCGGGAACACGTGGCCCGGCTGCACGATGTCCTCGGCCTTGGCGTCGGGCGCGGCGGCCACCTTGATGGTGAGCGCGCGGTCGGCCGCCGAGATGCCGGTGGCGATGCCCTCGGCCGCTTCGATCGAAGTGGTGAAATTGGTGCCGTGGCGCGAGCGGTTCTGCTCCACCATCGGCCGCAGGCCAAGGCGCAGCGCATGCGCCTCGGTGATCGGCATGCAGATCAGGCCCCGGCCGTGGCGCGCAAGAAAGTTGATCTTGTCGGCGGTGACGAACTCGGCCGCGAACACGAGGTCGCCCTCGTTCTCGCGGTCCTCGTCATCGACCAGGACCACCATCTTGCCGGCGCGCAGGTCGGCGACGATGTCGGCGACCGGGCTGATGGCGGTGGTTTCGCGGCGCATGGGGGGATTATGGAACGAAAAGGGGCGGGGGGCGATTCGTCACGCGGGTTTTGGCCTTTAAATGCATCTCGGCTTTTCCGGCGGGGTGATTCTTCCCGCCGGAAAAGCCGAGACCGTTTTGAACTGCGCAGGCCGGGCTGTGCGCCCAGGCACCGGCGGGGACTACTCCTCGCCGCCCTCGTCCGCCGCGCTCGCCCCGCCCACCTTCTCGCGGATGCGCGCCGACTTGCCCGAGCGCTGGCGCAGGTAGTAGAGCTTGGAGCGCCGCACTTCGCCCTTTCGCTTCACCTCGATCGAGGCGATGAGCGGCGAGTAGGTCTGGAAGGTGCGCTCCACGCCTTCGCCGGAGCTGATCTTCCTCACGGTGAAGGACGAGCCGATGCCGCGGTTGCGCTTGGCGATCACCACGCCCTCGAAGGCCTGGGCGCGCTTGCGCTCGCCCTCGACCACGGTCACGTTCACCACCACGGTGTCGCCGGGCGAGAAGTCGGGGATGTTCTTCGCCAGCCGCTTGATCTCTTCCTGGTCCAGCTTCTCGATCAGATTCATTTTTCGCTCCGCTCTTTCGTCTCCTGCCTGAATTCCTCAAGCAGTGTCTGTTCCTCGCCGCTCAGCCGCCGCCCCGTGATCAGCTCCGGGCGCCGCAGCCAGGTCCGCCCCAGCGCCTGCTTCAGCCGCCAGCGCCGGATCTGCTCGTGATGCCCCGAGAGCAGCACCTCCGGCACCTTCTCGCCCGCGACCACCTCGGGCCGCGTGTACTGCGGGCAATCCAGCAGCCCTGCGGCGAACGATTCCTCCGCCGCCGACTGCCCGTCGCCCAGCGCCCCGGGCAGCTGCCGCACCACGGCGTCGATCACCGCCATCGCCGCCAGCTCCCCGCCCGAGAGCACGAAGTCGCCGAGCGACAATTCCTCGTCCACGCGGCGCCGGATGAGCCGCTCATCCACGCCTTCGTACCGTCCGCAGAGCAGCGTCACCGCGCTTCTGCCCGCCAGCTCCATCACCTTCGCGTGATCGAGCTTGCGTCCCTGCGGCGAGAGGTACAGCACCCCGCCTCCGCCCGCCGCCTTTGCCGCATCCAGCGCTTTCTCCAGCGGCTCGGCCAGCATCACCATGCCGGGCCCGCCGCCGTAGGGCCGGTCGTCGACGGTGCGGTAGTTGTCGGTGGTGAAATCGCGCGGATTCCACGTCGCCAGCCGCCACAGCCCCGCTTCCAGCGCCTTTCTCGGGATGCCGCTCGCCGTGACGGCGGCGAACATCTCCGGGAACAGCGTCACTACGTCGAAGCGGATCACCAGTCCGCTTCCCAATCCACCTCGATGCGCTTGGCCTCGAGGTCGACGCTTTTCACCACCGCCGCCACCCACGGCACGAGCCGCGTCCTGTCGCCGGCCAGTTCCATCACGTCCTGCGGCCCGTTCGTGAACCACTGCCGCACGACGCCCAGCGTGACGCCCTGCAAGTTCACCACTTCGAGCCCGATCAGGTCGGCGAGGTAGTAGTGCCCCTCGCCGGCTTCCGGCAGTGCCTCGCGCGCCACCGACACCTGCCGCCCTTTCAGCCCCAGCGCCTGCTCACGCGACTCGATGCCCTCGAGCTTCGCAATCACCGTCGCGCTGTGCACCCGCGCCGCTTCGACGCGCCGCGGCGCCGCATCGAGCCACCATTCCTTCGCCGCCGCCAGGCTCTCCTGCACGCCCGCCTGCGGCGCCACCTTCACCCATCCGCGCACGCCGTAGGAACCGGCGACGCGGCCCATTGCAATCAGCTCAGGCGGCCTTCTTGCCAAACTGCTTCACGAGCCGCTTCACCGTGGGCGAGAGCTGCGCGCCCTTGCCCTGCCAGTGCTTGAGCCGCTCCACGTTCACGCGCAGCGACTCGCGGCCTTCCGGCGCCTTCGGGTCGTAGAAGCCGACGCGCTCGATGAACTTGCCCTTGGCGGCGCGGCGCGAGTCCGCCACCACCAGGCTGAAGAAGGGACGCTTGTTCGCGCCGCCGCGCGCCAGTCGAATCACCACCATTTGGAAACCCCGTGAACCGCGAAAAGGCGCGGATTATACGGGAGAAATCAGCGCTTTGGAACGTCCAGGGTGCCGCCGAGCTCCGCCACGCCCCGGCGCAGCCGCTCCATGGCCGGCGGGATCTCGTCCTGGGCGCCGCGCACGCCGAGCTCGATGTGCCGGCGCGTGCCGTCGGCGCCCATGCTCGGCAGGCTGAAGGCCTTCAGGCCCGGGTAGGTGCGGTTCAGCTCTTCCATCAGCGGCGCGACGGCGGACTCAGGCACGTTGTAGACGATGAGCGAACCCTCGGCCCAGCGCTGCGAGTCGAACAGGTGCCGGTACTTTTCCTCCAGCACCCACTCGATCATCGGCCAGGCCATCTGCGGGAACCCGGGCACGAAGTAATGGTGCGCCACGGAGAAACCCGGGATGCGGTTGAACGGGTTGGGGATGATGCTCGAGCCGACCGGGAACTCGCCCATGCGCAGGCGCTGCGCGTTGGTCTCGGCGCCGAAGCGCCCGCGGATCTCGGCTTCGGCGTCCGGATGCAGGGCCAGCCCGACCCCCAGCGCCTCGGCGGCGCACTGGCGCGTGTGGTCGTCGGGCGTCGCGCCGATGCCGCCGAAGCAGAACACCACGTCCTCGGTGGCGAAGGTGCGCTTCAGCGCCTGCGTGACGCGCGCGGGCTCGTCGCCGAGGTGCTCGCACCA